>NZ_JAGQCP010000030.1:0-30673 GCF_024346255.1 Cyanobium sp. BA5m-10
TGTTCGCCCTGCTGGTGAACCAGCTGGTGGCCCGCAGTGGCCTGCCGGCAGACGCCCTGCTGAACATCGTGTATTCCACCTCCCTGGCCTTTGCGGTGGTGGCCCTGAGCCTGGTGGAGACCTACCGGGGTGGCATCCAGCAGCTGCTGTTCGGCGACATCCTCGGCATCGCTTGGCCGGACCTGGCCGTGATCGCCGTGCTGTTGCTCGGCGCGATGGCTTACCTGGCCCTGAGCCTGAGAGCCCAGGTGCTGCTGAACCTCAACGACGACCTGGCCGGGGCGTTCGGCGTCCGCGCCAACTGGCATCGCCTGGCCTTCATCATCTTGCTGGCGGTGGTGGTGGCCGTCTCGATCAAGGCAGTCGGGGTACTGCTGATCAGTGCCTTCGTGGTGATTCCGGCCTGCGCCGGCCGGCTGCTGAGCCGCCGCTTCCCGATTTACATGCTGATTTCAGGCACCTTGGGCGGGGGATGTGCCCTGCTGGGACTGCTGGTCTCGGGGCTCACCAACCTGCCCTCGGGGCCCTGCGTGGTGATCGTGCAGTTCGCAGGCTTCGTGTTGGCCCTGCTGGTCAGCCAGCTGCGTTACTGGTCTGCAGCATCTGCTGTGCCAGCAGGGACCCGAACTCCTGGTGCAGCCCAAGCCGCCCGGGAATGATCGTGACTTGATCGGCGCTCTGTGCCAGCCGCCCCATCTCCTCACTGGAGCGTGGCGGCGCTTCGCCTGCCAGCACCACGTGCAACGGGCACTGCAGCCGTTGCGCTTGCTCCAGCCACCAGCCCCCGTCTTCGGCGGGATCGAGCCCCCCGCTCACAAAGGCCGCACTGGCGAAGCGGGCGCCGCGGCGGCGGGCCAGCTGCTGTTGCTCCAGAAGGCGCTCCGGCGTCAACAGCGACCGCTCGACCCACACGTGGCGCCGCAGCATCAGCCCCAGCACCGCCCGGCTGGTGTTGAGCCGGTAGAGCGCCGGGCCGACCAGCGGCGCGCCCACCAGCTGTCGCAACCAGCCGAAGCGCTGCGGTGACCAGCCCGTCATGGTGGGCAATGGGCCCCGCCAGGTGGGTGCCACGGCTACCAGACGCCGCCACTGCCCTGACCATTCGGTGGCAAGGGCCAAGGCGATGGAGGCACTGTGCCCAGCGGCCACCACGGTGAAGCGTGTGCGGTTCTGGGCGTACAGGTAGCTGAGGATGGAGCGCAGAGCCGAGCGCAACAGGTCCGCGTCGTAGTCAAGGCACGGGCGGTCACTGTCACCGAAGCCCGGCCAGTCGAAGCTCACCAGCTGGCAGCGATCCGCCACCGCCGTCGCCAGCGGTTGCCACTCGCTGCGGCTCGACACGGTGCTCAGCGCTGGCAACAGCAGCCAGGTGGGCGCCCCCGTCGCCGGGCCCCGGCGCTCCAGCACCACCTGAAGCCGGCGACCACCTAAATCCAGAGACAGCGTTTCCGCCACACCTCCGAAGCCCGTGTTCATGCGAACCCCCTGCCAGTGGCGTGGATCGGACAGCCGGCCCGTCGGAACGCGATATGGTCGCTGCCCGGGTCGTAGAGGGTGTAGTGCAGCCCGCTGCCCACCCCGATCACCTTGCGGCTGGGCACGCTCTGGTGCTGCTGCCGTTCTCCTTCGAGATCACGCAGGCGTGATTCGATGCCGCCGCCGCACAACTCCACGCAGAACTGCTCGCCGCTGCGGGCCGTGAACAGGCGATTCGCCTCCATGCGGGTGAGACGATCCAGCAGCTGCAGTGGGGCTGTGTCGGCGGTGAGGCTGTCGCCCACATCGGCCGAACTGCCATGCAGCAGGGCGCAATCGAGCTCCACGAAACCGAACTGCAACGACGCCAGCCAGGCCATGTGGCCGGGATCCACCGCCTGCAGCAGGGCTGCCACGGCCGCTTCCCCGCCTCTCTGGCGCAGGGCATCGGCCCGGCGCTCACCGCGAAAGCCCCGCTCGGCCAGCAGCTGCTCTTCCCACCAGCCGTAGAGGCAGTGCGGTTGGAGGTCTCCCCGGCGCGGCTGCTGCAGACGCTCCAGCAGGGCGTTCGCATCGCGCTCAGGGCCGATCAGATCGCCGAGCACAAACAACGTGTCGACCCGCTGGCGGCGCAGCTCGGCCTGCACCGCCGCATAGACCGTCAGATCACCGCGCAAGCCGCTCAGCAGTGCCCACATCGCCATCAGCGCTCACACACGTGGCTGGCGTCGTCGGCCCGCTCCGCGTACTCGAATCCGTGGCGGAGCCGCCAGGCGAACAGCGGCGGCAGCCCTGCGGCCACGATCGCCTGGCAGGTGCGTTCCACGTCGTAGGGAACCTCGCGGATCTCCACGCTGTCGTCCTGCTCGTGGTGGATCACGTAGGTGGCGCTGGTGCCGCCGTGCCGCGGTTCCCCCACCGAGCCGGCGTTGACGATGCGACGAACGGGAAGATCCACCTCGCGTTCGATGTCGGGCCCAGGGTTCGCAACGGCTCGGCGCAATCGCATCTTGATCACCCCCTCGCGCAGTTCACGCACATAGGGCCGATGGGTGTGACCGCAGAAGAGCGTGTCGGCCTGCGCCGCCTCCACCCGCTCAAGGGCAGCGAAGGCATTCATGTCGGGCAGGAGGTATTCGTGCTGGCTGTTGGGGCTGCCGTGCACGAACAGCAGGCGATCGCGCCGCAACGACAACGGCAGGCTGGCGAGGAAGGCCTTGTTCTCCTCGCTGAGCTGGGCCGCTGTCCAGTGATGGGCCTGTTGCCCGCGCCGCTCAGCCAGCTGCGAGGGGTAGCTGCATTCGCAGGAATTGAGGCCTTCGATGATGTCTTCATCCCAACAGCCCTGGCAGCTGGGGATCTGGCGCGCGCGGATCAACTCCACCACCTCATTGGGCTGGGGGCCGTAGCCCACCAGATCGCCGAGACAGGTGATCGTGTCGATGCCGAGCTGATCGATGTCGCTGAGCACCGCTTCGGTGGCGGCGAGGTTGGCGTGCAGGCAGGAGATAACGGCGTGGGCCATGGGGCGGTGGTTGGAGATGGCGACAGTCAGCGGGTGGCGGGGAGCGGAGCGCCGGAGGGGCGTTGTGGGGCCTGCTGCAGCTCCAGCACCGCATCGCTGAGCAGGCAGTCGGCGATCGTGGCCTCGATGCCAGCCGCATCCAGGTGTTTGCCCTGCACCACCAGCCGCGACAGGCGTTGCGGGCGGCCCTCGGGCGGAGCGACACGCTCCAGCGGCTGGAACTGGGTCCCCTCCTGGCTGACGATCCAGTTGAAGAAGAAGCTGCGGCCATCGGGCAGGTTCATCAGCGCCTTGGCGCGATACACCTCGCCGTAGGCCCCATTCACCAGCTCAAACCAGAAGCTGTTGAGGCTGGGGGGATCCCAGACGCTTCGGGTCAGGTCCAGGCTCCAGGCTTCGAGGGCGTTGAACTGCAAGGTGTCTTGCGGGGGAAGTTCCGCGTCACGGCCGAAGTGCAGATGGCGCTGCGGCAGGAGTTGCAGGGCTTCCAGCTGGGGACGCAGCCTTGCATCGATCCCGCAGCTGTCGGCATCGGCAGGCGGCTGGAACTGGGGCAGTTCAATCAGGGCCAGCAGATCGCCGGTAGGGGGCGCCAGGGCCTGGGCCGGATCGGCGAGATCGCGCAGACCCGGGCAGTGATCCGCCAGCACGGCCAGATCGATGCCGCCATCGAGGGCCTGCGGGCAGCCCTCAGCCGGGAAACCCGCCAGACGCAGGTAACCGCAGGGGCCCTTATGGACTTGCAGCTGGCTCAGGATCCAGCTGGTCTTGCCACAACCCGGCGGGCCGGAAATGAGCAGGATCTGGCTCATGGCGCCACCACGCAGGCCTTGAGCTGCTGCTTGAGGGTGGGCTGATCGAGTCCTTTGCCGATCGCCACCACCCTGGTGTGGCGCGGCGTGCCGGCTGGCCAATCGGAATCATCGATGGTGAAGCGCTTGCCGCAGAGGTGAAACAGGTGCCGGCGCTCGCTCTCGCGGAACCAGAGCACCCCTTTGGCCCGGAACACCGTGTCGGGGAGCTGGTTGTCGAGGAAGTTCTGGAAGCGGCGCAGATCAAACGGCGCGTCCACCGCCAGGGATACGGAGCTGAAACCCTCCAACTCCGGCGTATGGGCGTGGTGATGCTGATGGGCGTGATCGTGATCGTGGTGGGAACCGTGAGGCTCGTGATGGGGATGGTCAGGAGCGTGGTGATGCTCGTGGTCGTCCTCGCGGGCGCCCTCGGCGGCCTGCAGCGCCGCCAGGCGATCAGTTTCAAACAACCCCACGCTCAGCAGCAGGCCCAAAGGAACATCACCACGGCTGGCCCGCAGAATTCGTGCGTCGGTTTTGATCGCCCGCAGCTCGGCCTCAACCTCCTTCAGCCGTAGCTCATCAACCAGGTCGGCTTTGTTGAGCAGCAGGATGTCGCCATAAACCACCTGAGCGCGAGCGATCGGGCTTTCGAGGGCTGTGGCGCTGAAGTGTTCGGCATCAATCACGGTGATGATCGAATCGAGCCGCAGCCGATCGCGCAGGTCCCCTGCCATGAACGTCATGGCCACGGGAAGCGGATCTGCTAGGCCGGTGGTTTCCACCACGATCAGATCCAGTGGCTCGGGGCGTTCGAGCACCCGATGCACCGCCTCCTGTAGCTCCCCATTGATCGAGCAGCAGATGCAGCCGTTGCTGAGCTCCACCATCTGATCACTGGTGGCCACCACGAGCTCGTTGTCGATCCCCACCTCACCGAATTCATTGACCAGCACGGCGCTGCGCAGCCCCTGCTGGTTGCTGAGGATGTGGTTAAGCAGGGTGGTCTTACCAGCGCCGAGGAAGCCGGTGAGCAGGGTGACGGGCACCTGCGCCTGGGACTGCTCCGCTGGAGGGACCATGACCGCGACACAGATTGAGAACGGTTTTCATTCTGGCATTGAGCGCTGGTCGGGAGGCGCGTGATGGCAGATTGTGCACATGTACACGATTCGCCATGTCGGCCTCTGACCGCCACTGCACCTCAAGCCGAACCGGCAAGGTGATGCTCTCTTGCTGGATTCCGGAAGACCTGCGCCAGCAACTCGATCGCGCCTGGGCCGAACAGGGTTTGAGGCCCCATGGCCGCACTCAGAAGGGCATGGAACAGATGATCAAACACTTTCTTGCACACCAGTCCGTAGACCAGTAGGCCGTGCCACCGGCTTCCATCGACATTTTCTGGAGGCACTGATCGCCTGGAGGTTGATCGGTTTGCCGTTGCTGTTGATCGCAACACCTTGGTTCAACAGTGGCGTGCAAGCCTCCTTGCCCTGGCCTCCGGGACATGCAGCCATAGAGAGGGTGCACGCGCGTTTTGTTCTGAAACTCGATGGCGGTCATCAGCAAGGGGATATCCCTGGCAGAGGCATCTCGAGCGCTAGCCCCTGTACGCCTGAACCCTGCTACCTGGTTCAACCGATCGACTCCACTGCCTCGTCCAGCACGGGAGCAGAGCGCCTCGCTGGCAGGTAGATCCACTCCCCAGCAGGTAAGGGAGTGGAGGGCAGATAACCCGGCACCAGCAGTTGCATCCCGGCCGGGATTGGCGTGGTGGAGCGATAGATGGGCAGAAGAAGGGTGGTGCCCGTCGGGAACGGTTCCTCGCTGGGCCAGCTGCTCAGCTCAGGGTTGAACTCGCGCAGCAGGGAGAGGCTGAGGTTCTGACCAGCCGCCACGCTGCTCAAGGTCTCGCCCTCGCCTGTGACGTAGGGCTCGCTCTGCTGCATCACTGGGTTGAGGCTGCGCAGCTTGCTTTCCGTGGTGCCATGGCGACCGGCCAGCACCGCCAGCGAATCACCCTCGACTGCGGTGATCGCCTGGGTGCTTTCCAGCTGGGGGTTGCTACGCCGCAAGGTGGCCACGGTGGTGCCGTAGCGCTCGGCGATCAGGTTCAAGCTGTCGCCAGCTCTGAGCACCAGCACGCTGTGGGGCCTGAGCACCAGCTGGATCGCTTCCCCCAGCAGCGGCTGCACCAACAGACCGATGCCACCGGGGCCGTAGTCCGCCCCGAAGTGCTGCACCAGGCAGCCGGCGAACTGGGCACGACCTCCGGAGGGCAGCCCGCCATCGGACCGCAGCTGGGCTAGGTCCCCTAGCCACATCACCCCCTGGCAGGGGGCCTGCACCGTGCCCAGCAGCGTTGGATCCCAGGGGAGCGGTGCCTCATCACGAAAGCCTGGAGTGGCCCAGGGCAGTTCAGCCGTCAGCCAGTCAAAGGTGTTGCTGGTGCTCACCGGCAGGATCGCTGAGCGGCATAGATAGCCGCGCAGCAACACATCACCCGGGTCGGTGAGGGCGGTGTCGTTGTAGCCGCCAACGATGCCGGCTTGCTCGAGGAAGCAGTCGATCACGTGGCGGCGGATTGGGACCGGGCTGCGGCTCTCGGGGCGGTCAACTTCAAACAGGCAGAGGCGCGCATTTGCGTACGGCTGCAAGGCCAGCCACAGGGGCGCAGCCAGGGGCTGAGCCACCCGGCTGTCGATCGCTGGTGAGGACGCTGGCAAGCCCACCAGTTGGCCCCACTGCCCTGAGGCCCGCACAGGGTTTAGGCCCTGGTTCAGCGGCGAGATGAGCTGCTCCATCGCTCAACCCCGCACAAGTGATCCCTGGAAGGGATCGGTGTTGCACTGGCGCCAGTTCTGCAGCCGCGGCAGCAGCAGTGCCAGCTGTCCGATGTGCTGACTCCTCTGCCGGTTCAGCACCACAGCTGGTGATGGGCCAGCAGGGTTCCACTCGCTTTCGGTTTCCTCTAGCAGCAGCTCGGTGGCGTAGTCGACCACCGCCAACTTGCTCAGCGGCAGCGGGTTCGGCACCACCCCGCCGGCGACGCCCTTGCGCTTGGTGCGCACCGGGCTGTTCACCTCGGTTGGGGTCAGCACCGCCAGCTGCTGATCAAGAGCGGCGATGGCCTCCAAGTGGTGCTGGGCGGTGCATACCCCCGTGGGGTAATGGGTCTGCAGCTGAGCCATTTCCCGGTTTAGGGCCGCCAGGGCAGCACTGGTGACGGGGATGGAGAGGGCTATGTGCAGGGCCTCGGCGTCACCAGGCCGCCAGGTGCAGATAGGTGGGGAGGACTGGGTCGTACCCTCCCTTGCCAGCTCAGTCGCCCCCAGTGATCTCACCCAGTCCCAGCTGCTGCCGCAGCTCGGCCCCGTCGATCACCCCCCGTTCATGCAGCACCAGCCACTCCTGCACCGAAGGCTGGGGTTTGCGCGGCGGTTGCGGTGGCACCAGTGGGCAGATCTCCACGCTGCAGGCCGGCGTGTCGGAGAGCTTTTCGCCGGTGAGGCGGGTCCACTGGCGCAGCAGGGTGCTGAGCATCGAACTCTTCTGGCCCGCCAGCGACTGCAGCACCGCAAAGCTCTGGCCGGCAGTCAGCGAAATCTCCAGCTCGGTGCGAGACGGGCCGTGGCCACCGGCCGGGATCAGGGCGTCGCGGCGCATGGCTTCTTCCAGCTGCTGCAGGTAGGCCCGGTGCTCTGCCAGCGAGCGGGCTTCTATTTCGACCCACTGGAACTTGGCACCCTCCGGCAGGTCCATGAAGGAGGAGGTGGAGAGCACCAGCCGCTGGGGGCGTTGGGCATCTCCGGCGCCAGCTCCTTGTGTAGATCCCAGAGCCCCATCGCTGCGGCGGAAGCCGTAGGCATCCACCAAGCCCGTGCGCACGCCCACTGGTAGAGCGGTGCGCGACAAGAGGTCCTCATAGTCGCTGCGGCAGCGGTAGTGGTTGAGGTACTGGTGGGCCAGGCCCAGGTGGGGCAGATCGCCTTCTCCAAAGGCGCTGCCATCCACTGAGTACCAGAGGGCTGGCAGGTCAAAGCGCTGGGGCAGCAGCGAAGGCTCGCCCACCGGCACCACGTCGTAGCCATCAACGGCGCCGGGGTTGGGATTGGCCTGCCAGGTGCTCAGCACCAGGCCATCGTCCGTCACTGAAAGGCTGCGGTAGAGCCAGGCTTGGGGATCCGGCACCAAGCCGCCATGGGCGTCGATCAGCACCGTGGGCACTGCTGCATTGCCGCTGGCGAACCGGGGCGGCAGGGCTTGGCGGCGCGGCTCCCGCCAGACGATCTCTACCGGCCCCGATGCCGGAGCGGCACTGGCGGAATCGGTAGGGAGGCGCCAGTTGAGTAGGTCGCCTCGGGGTACCAGTTGCAGACGGGGCAGGGAGAGGCGGTCGCCCTTAGCGAGGGCTTCCAGCCGGTCGCCTTCTGATGGCCAGCGGTGCTGGGGCGGCAGCTGCAGGATCAGGCAGCCGCCATCGCGCAGGGTGAGCAGGTCGGCCAGGAACAGGAACACGCCCAGATCTGTGCCCTGGCCGTCCACATCGGTGGCCACCCGAGTGAGGGAATCGGGGAGCTCCTGCCAGGCCAACCGCGACAGCATCCCCGCATAGGTGCGTAGAGCATCGCGGTAGAAGCCGGTGGGCCGAGCTGCCTCCAGGCGCTTGAGATAGCAGGTCTCGGGTTCTTCTATGCCGCGGGTTAGGTACAACGGGCGGCGGCTGGTGCCGTCGGGGAGTTCGAGCAGGGTCCAGCAGTCGTAGACCAATTGGAGGCGATCCCTCAGGCCGGAGAGGGTGAGGTGTTCAAGCCAGGGGGGCTGGGTAGGAAGCGGAGCCTGCGGTGCCGCTGAGAAGGCGGGGCTGGTTGTCCTGCGACGGCGGGTGGTGGGCACTGGCTGCTGCTTGTGGTCACAGCTCTTGCCAGTAGCAGCAATGGCGGCAGGAAAAGCTATGCGGGATCTGCATGGTTTCGGTCAGGGCATCAGGGAAAGTTGGTCACTCAGACCGCGGAGCCTAGGTTCTAAGCGGGTCCGCAGAAGAACCTGGCCTGATGGGCATTTTGCCTAAGATTAGTTGCCAGATGGTGGGTTCAAACTTCAACTGGATATGACTTAGGCTTCTTGCGTGAACCACTAAAGACCGGGCCATCCCTTAGCGAAGATCCAACCATATAGCGCTAGGCACAAGGAGGAATAGCAATTGACTGTAAAATGGAAAAATGGCTTCAACCCGGAGCTCATAGTTGAGAAGCTATCTAGCATAAGAACCCTAGACGGCGAAAAGTTATCTTTCACTGGGTTTGAATACAACGAGTATATATCTGTGCTCACGACAATGATTGAAATCTCTGAAAATATCCCTATCGAAGTTTCACGTGAACTTATTGTAAAAGGTTTTCATGAGGCAGCAAGGAAAACTAAGTTGACACAGAAAAATATAATCTCTTTGGTTGATAAAGCTGTCCGTACGCACTTGGGCATGCCGGAAGAAGGATATTCGCTTGTTACAACACTAAATATTCATTCCAGCAATATCCTGCCAAGATACAAAGTGAATGGGTGCACGCTCCTGTTCTACAAGAACTTGCCTAAAAAATATCTAGCGACAAGGCAGCAGTTCTTATCGATCGCTCCATCTTGGCTGGTAGGCCCGAAAAGGGCTTCCGAGTATTATCTCGTAGCACATGCGTCCGAAAAAAGTACACATGCTGCTGTCGGCAAGATGCTCGATGCTATCGATCTATTGAGAGGCATCTGGAACTTGCAGGCCAACAAAGTAATGGTTTTAAGTTTCGGTGAAAGAAAAAAGCCGATTAACCAAGTATTGCTTGGCGAAGTCCATACTCTACATGGCAAGGATGGAAAGAACATAGGAGACATGTATTGGCATCAATCTGAGAACTTTCAGGACCATCGCAAAGTAGACTTTTCAAACGATTCCTACAAAATTCTTGAAGTTACTAACATTTGGCGGGATGCCTTGAAAAAGAATATCTACAGGAAAGATGTAGAACTAGGAATAGTAAGGTACGTCAGGGCCTTGGACTCGCGTGACTACGATTCGACCTTTATCAAGCTATGGAGTGTTCTGGAGTATCTTACTGGCACACTAAGGGATAGATATGACAAGACCATCAGGCGCGCTTCATTTCTATACAAGGATCGTGAATACAATAGGCTAGTTCTTGAGAACTTGCGCCAGTATCGAAACAAATCAGTTCACTTAGGTGCAGGCGAAAATAATATTGACACCCATGTGTATCAGCTAAAAAGCTATGTAGAGCAGTTGTTGCTGTTTCACATACCGAATTCGTTTGGGCTTAAAAGCTTAGAGGAAGCATCAAGATTCATGGATTTACAGCACGATAAAGAAGCCCTCAAGAAACAAATTGCATTTTGCCAGGCAGGAATCAAATTTATTGGCGAGTAGCCAAGCATCATGGTCGAGAGATCGGCGCAGAGACTGATGATCAAAAATATTTTTTCTGGGACTGCTGATCTTAACCGTTAGAATTACGGAGATTTGACTTGCTCTCATACACGCAAGCATGGATAGCAGAGAAAGAAAATGCAGTTTCTAACCCACGGCCCCGATATTCCCGACGCGTTACTGCAGGCGCACGAAGAGGGCCGTGTGGTGTTCTTTTGCGGCGCCGGCATTTCCAAACCCGCCGGCCTTCCCGGCTTCAAGGGGTTGGTTGAGCAGATTTATCAGTTGAATGGCACGACCCCCACAGACATTGAACATGAAGCTTTCAAGCGCGAGCAGTACGACGCCACCCTGGACCTCTTGGAACGACGCCTGCCAGGACAGCGCCTGGCCGTCCGCCGGGCGCTAGCGGAGTCGCTGAAACCCAACCTAAGCCTCGACGGTGCTACCACTACACAAGCAGCGCTGCTGAGGTTAGCGCGCAATCGCGAAGGAGATCTACGCCTGGTAACTACAAACTTCGACCGGTTATTTCACACGGCGGCAGAATACACAGGTCAAGAGTTCAATGCATATACGGCGCCGATGTTGCCGATCCCGAAAAATAGTCGCTGGAACGGCTTGGTTTATTTGCATGGGCTACTCCCCGATAACAATGAAGACACTATTCTGAATCGACTGGTTGTTACCAGCGGCGATTTTGGCCTTGCCTACCTCACTGAACGCTGGGCGGCACGCTTCGTCAGCGAACTGTTCCGCAACTACGTAGTTTGTTTCGTGGGATATAGCATCAATGACCCAGTACTGCGCTACATGATGGATGCGCTGGCCGCTGACAAGATGCTGGGTGAAGTTACACCTCAAGCGTGGGCGCTTGGCGATTTCAAGGCAGGGCAAGAACACCACAAGGCCATTGAGTGGGAAGCCAAAGGCGTCACTCCAATTCTGTACGAAGTGCCCGATGGAAGCCACGACCATTCCCAACTACACAAGACCTTGAAGGCATGGGCAGAGACCTACCGGGACGGCGTTTTGGGCAAGCAGCGCATCGTCGTCAGCCATGCCTTGGCACGGCCATCTGCTGCTACACAACAAGACGACTTCGTCGGCCGAATGCTGTGGGCCTTGTCGGATAAATCCGGATTGCCGGCCAAATGCTTTGCCGAATTCAATCCTGTCCCGTCGCTGGACTGGTTGCTGGATGCCTTTTCGGCCGAGCGATTTCAGCACAGTGATCTTGACCGCTTTGGCGTTACTCCTCAGAACGAACAGGACGACAAGCTCCGTTTTAGCCTGATTTGCAGGCCGGCACCATATAATCGCGCACCGCAAATGCTGTTGGTTTCAGGCGGCTTCGCCAGCAGTCAATGGGACGACGTCATGTTGCACCTAGCCCGCTGGCTGGTGCGGCACTTGGATGACCCAAGACTTGTCATCTGGATCGCGCAACGTGGCGGCCATTTGCACTATCGCTGGCAGCGGTTGATCGAATACGAGCTTGATCGCTTTGCCTCATTGGAGTGTGGCTGCAAGATCGCGGAGCTGGATGAGATCCGCTCAGAGGCACCCAATGCCATTCCCGGACCTTTAATGCGCACACTATGGCGACTGCTGCTCACCGGACGGGTGAAATCGCCGCGGCGCGACATCGATGTCAATCGCTGGATGGCTCGCCTAAAACGGGAGGGAATGACTCCCACTTTACGCATGGAGTTTCGCGAACTCCTCGCACCCCAGGTTGCCTTGAAGATGCCGTTTCGGTGGAGTCATGAGGGGGAGAACACAAACGGGCCCACGAGGATTAAACAGTTGGTGGACTGGGAACTGTTGCCGACGGCCGATCATGTGCATCCTGCCCTGCAGGCAACTGACGATGCATGCTGGGCGGCTGCCTTACCACTCCTACTGGATGATCTACAGCGCCTGCTGTGCGATGCACTGGACTTGCTTCGCGAGTTAGGCGAATCCGACGATCACAGCGACGGTTCATACTGGGATCTGCCTTCGATCGCTCCACACTGGCAGAACAGAGGCCTTCGAAAATGGGTGATCTTGATCGAGTTGCTACGTGATTCCTGGCTGGCAGTTTGCAGCCAAGATCGTTTTCGCGCCGCAAGAATTGCTGAAGCGTGGTTCGAGCAGCCCTATCCCACCTTCAAGAGACTGGCTCTGTTTGCTGCCACCCAGGATTCATGTATCGCATCCGAGTGCTGGGTGAACTGGCTGTTGTTCGATGCTGCCCGGTGGCTGTGGTCTGTGGATACGCGGCGGGAGATGTTTCGGCTGTTGGTGCTGCAAGGACACCATTTGTCAGCTGCCAATCAGGATCGTCTCGAAGTGGCGATACTGACAGGCCCCCCGCGCGAGATGTATCGAGACAACCTCGAGCCGGATCGATGGCAAGACTTGGTTACGAGTTCAGTTTGGCTGCATTTGGCCAAGCTGAACGCATCCGGCCTCGCTCTAGGCGACGCCGCCAAGCATCGGTTGGAAGAATTGTCCAGCACCTACCCACAATGGCAATTGGTGGTCAACGAAAGCGATGAGTTCGCGCATTGGATAAGCGGCACCGGCGATCGGGACTACGAGGAAGGTAGGGACATAGACATCGCTCCCCGCAAGCGGCATGAGCTGGTGCTATGGCTGATGAAACCGCAGCCTGAACGGCTCCCTTTCTACGAGGACAAGTGGCGGGAGGTCTGCCGCACCCGCTTCTTTCATATCCTGTTCGCGCTACGCGATCTAGCACTTCATGGTGTTTGGCCGGCCGAGCGATGGGGCGAGGCCCTCCAGGCCTGGAGTGAAGAAGGATTAGTGCTGAGGTCGTGGCGCTATGCCGCGCCGGTGGTGCACACCATGCCCGATACCGTCATCCAGGAAATCAGCGATGATGTGACGTGGTGGATCAAGGCTGCATCCAAGTCCATAAGGCGCCACGAGGACGTACTGCTGGACCTCTGCGGCCGCGTCTTGACGCTGCCACTCGAGGTGGGCACCAAGATGATGCGTAATGGCGAGCCAATTGACCAACCTGTCACAGAGGCCATCAACCACCCAGTCGGGCATGTCACTCAGGCATTGATCAACTTGTGGTTCATACGGAATCCGAACGACAACGATTTGCTTCCGGCTGACGTCCAACCTTTCTTCACCCAGCTGTGCGATGTGCAGGTAGATCGATTTCGTCACGGTCGGGTACTGCTTGGTTCGGAATTGATCGCATTCTTTCGCGTGGACCGTGTTTGGACCGAGCAATATCTGTTGCCACTATTCAGTTGGGACAATCCTGCCGAAGCGCGAAGCATGTGGGAAGGTTTTTTGTGGTCACCCCGTCTGTACCAGCCTTTGCTGACCGCCTTCAAGCCTCAGCTTCTCCAGAGTGCAAGCCATTACGACGAACTAGGCGACCACCGACAACAGTTCGCCGCCTTCCTGACGTACGCAGCGCTGGCTCCAAGTGATGGGTACGCCATGGATGATTTTCGATCAGCGATTGGCGCCCTGCCTCAGGCTGGTCTCGAGACATGCGCGCAGGCGCTCTTCCAAGCTCTCGAAGGAATTGCTGATCAACGCGAGGATTATTGGAGGAACCGTATCCTGCCCTTCTGGAAAGAGGTGTGGCCGAAGTCACGCCACCTAGCTACTCCGCGAATGGCAGAATCCTTGACCCGGCTGGCGATTGCTGCACGAGACGAATTCCCGGCCGCTTTGGCTGCGGTTCGGGACTGGCTACAACCGAGTGAGCACCATGATTTCGTAGTGCATCTACTACACGAATCGGGCTTGTGCGTAAGATACCCGGTAGACGCGCTAAATTTGCTGGCTGTTGTGATAAACGAACAACGGCAGGCCCCGAGAGAGCTGAGCCAATGCATAGACGGGATAGTAGATACTGCGCCAGATCTACTTCAAGACGCCCGATATTACCGTTTGCGAGAATACATTCGCAAGTACGGATTGTGACAGCTGCGTGAGCAGCTAAGAACTTGTATGCGTTAGATTCTAGCATCAGCATCAGCGGGCATCGCTGCTGGTGCTGATCGCTTACTCAACAGGAAAAGCAACCACCCGTACCGAGCAAGCATCGACAATCTGAATCCACTG
This sequence comes from Cyanobium sp. BA5m-10, assembly GCF_024346255.1. NCBI lineage: Bacteria > Bacillati > Cyanobacteriota > Cyanophyceae > Synechococcales > Prochlorococcaceae > Cyanobium > Cyanobium sp. BA5m-10. The sequence goes on from NZ_JAGQCP010000030.1 coordinate 14,333, forward strand.
CTCACGGCTGATCCCTAATCGCTCCAGCATCTCAACTACGCCAACTCCTGAAGTAAGCAATCGCTGCCCCCGCGCATGCAGCTCCCGCCATGTTGGCGGCACCTTGAGCAAGAAGCCGTTGTCCCGCAGGAAGTGCGTGATCTCCCCATTGGCGTAGGTGCGCCCGTAGGGCCGGAATGGTCCCCGTGAAGGGTCGTAGCGGCGCGCCGCTTTGATCAGTCCGATCATTGCCAGCTGCAGCAAGTCCTCCTTGGGGTGAACAGTGCGGCGAGCGAAGTTGCCGGCGATCTTCTCTGCCAAGTCCATGTGCTCCAGGGCCAGGGCGTCGGCAGCGGCGTGGGGGCGGACTGGCCGCTGTCGCTGTGGCCTGCAGCGCGTCGGCTGCTGATACTTGGGCCTCGGCGGGTGATGCACCGGCGCCTGGAGATTGATCTCCAGCTGCTCTGCCCGTGCATGGCACATCGGCTGGCGGTAGCGATGTTGCTTGAGCATTTGCGCCATACCTGCGGCATCACCCACCAGCACGACTGTGATCGGCAGCACCAGCTGCACAGCAGCCGGAGTCACCACGGCAGGGCGTGGGCTCTCCATCACTGATCGCGTGGAACCTTCCCGCACCGCGGACGTCAGCGGCTCACTCACAATCCCCCTCATCGGCTCACCAGCAGTGGCGTCACCACCGGCTTGATGCCCTGGGCCTTCCAGTAACGGCCCTCCAGCCAGAGGGCGCCGTGGCAGAAGGCATCCACCAGGTCCTTGCTGCCCTTGGGAAAGCGGATTGCTTCTTCCACCAGGGTCTGGGCACGGTGGTGGAAGCGGATCTGACCTGCCTCCACCAGGGGGGCTACCGCATGGGCGCGGGTTTCCTTGCTGCCGCGGGCGGTGATTGGCAGCATTCCCGGCACCCTGCGCCTGAGGGTCTGGAGCACCGCTGGGCCATTGGCGGCGTCCTCGACCAGCACGGCATTGGGCCGCAGGCCCTGCTGCTCCAGCGCCTCCAGGCACCCCAGCAGGAAGCGGATCACCTCTGGCAGGCCAAAGCGATGGCGGGCGGCCCAGAGCACCTCCATCTCCAAGGCGGTGCTCTGAGGCTGCCATTCGTGCTCGCCTGTGCGCGGGTTGAGCCGTCTGGGGGGTGGTGCCAGCAGGCCCATCAGGCAGAAGCCGCAGTAGTCGCTCTCTGCCTCCCCCTTGAAGGACAGGTCACACGAGAGGGCCAGCAAGGCGTACTGACGCTGGGGTCCACTGGCCGCTCCTGCCTCCTCGCGAGGGAAGGGCGGCCGGATCCAGTTGCGCAGGAAAATTGATCCAGACGCCGGGCTGGGCCGCTGCTGATACAGCGCTGCCCACCAGTAAGCGCCAAGGCGGGCGCGGATTTTGACCAGCTCGCTCAGCGGGAACCGCTCCGGACAGAGAGCCTCTCCTGGTTGGCGCCAGTCCGGTACCAATGTGCAGGTGGGTGGCAACTTGGGGCGTTCAGCCGGCTCTTCTGCAACAGCGGGTAGATCGAGCACGGTCCACTGCTGCGGCGCCTCGCCCAGCTCCTGCTCGTACAGCCAGCCGATCACGTCTTGGTGGTCCCAGCGGGTGAGCACCACCACCTGGGCTGAGAGGTTCGGCTGCTCGCTGCCGTCTGGACCCAGCACCATGGCCGGTTCGGCCCGGGTGAGCCAGACCGAACGCAACCAGTCGATCAGCTTCTGCCGCAGCGCCGGAGAGGCCGCATCGCCGGGTCCCTTGTAGGGGTCGTCGATGATTCCCAGGCTGTAGCCCTTGCCCGTAAAGGGGCCATCAACACCAGCAGCGATGCAGCCGCCGCGCTGGCGGGTGAGCCAGTTGCCCACCGCCGCTGAATCGCGGGCCAGCAGGTGGCCGGTCACCCGGTAGAAGTGGCGCGCTTCTCGGGAGTGGGCGTAGGCCAGCTCGGCCGAATACGACGCAATCGCCGCAAACAGGTGCGGGTAGCGCTGCAGGAAGTAGGCCGGAAACAGCTTGGAAACCAGGAGACTTTTGCCGAGTCGGGGAGGACAGGTGACGATCAGGCGGCTGATGTGGCCATCGGCCACGGCTTGCAGCAGGTCGATCAGTACGTCAGCCCAGCGGTGGAAGCCGTAGCGGGGGTAAGCCTCAGCGATAAAGCTGCGCAGGCTCTGGGGTTCCGATGGCTCGGCTGTGGTGGTTGTGGGGAGGTGCAACAGGCCGGCGTCGCCCCAGGGGTCGAGCTCGCTTAGCAGCAGGCCGCTGCTAGCTGCTGCAGGGCGCTGCACAAGTGCCGTACTCGAAGGAGCGCCCGTCATCCCCTCAGCTCCGGTGACTTGATGGGGCCCCGCAGGATGCCGCCGATCTCAGCAATCACCCGGAAGGCACCCACCGCCGCAGAGAACTGCTCGGCATCCATGGCGCGGCGGGCGCAGTCGTAGAGGGCGTAGATGTGCTGGGCCTGGTGGCGGCGCCGGTCGGTGAGCAGCTCCTGCACCATCCGCTGACGCGCCAGGGCCAGGTATTTGCTGATCGTTTTGATGTTGCTGATTCCCCAGTTCTGGGCTGCTTTTTCCCTGATCACAGCCAAAGGCAGCCGCTGGGCGATCCACAGCTGGGCCTCAGCTATGCGGGTCTCCACCTCCATATGGCTGGCGCGGGGTTTGTGGCTCTGGCCGCGGCGGCCCCTGGGCGGAGCAGTACGACCAGGACGGCAACCCCAAGGGCCCCAAGATCGAAGACCAGGCGTCCGCCGATGCGGTGCCCCGCAACGTAACGATCGGCTTTTACGGTCCGCTGAGCATCCACGAGGGCACAGATCCAGCTTGGATCGAAGCAGCCGAGCAGGCCTACAGGGCCGATGAGGCAGCAGCGCGCCAGCAGCAGGCGATCCCCCTTGCCGATGCAGAGGACTACGGCGATGAGTTCGCCGATGAAGAGGTGCCCTTCTGATGAGCCACCACGCCAATTTCCGACTCAGTGAGAGGGAAAGGAGTCCCAAGCTGCCGGCCTTCTGCCGGACCCGCCAGAGAAGCGCCACCACCGTGGGGCTCAGCGCGCTGCAGCAGCTGCAGTGGTTGCTGTGGCTGCTGCTGGCGCTGCAACTGAGCACGATCTTGCTGCTGCTCTCCGGCACGGTGCCAGCTCCCCGAAGACCGCAAGCAGGAGCACCCATCGCCACCACTGCCGCAGCTGGCGCCACTGTCCTCTCGCCTTCTCAGCCATGAGCAGCACGACCGCTCTGGTGCCCTACCCGTTCGAGGGGCACCGCATCCGGGTCAGCACCGATGCGCACGGTGAGGCCTGGTTCGCCGCCGCTGATGTCGCAGCAGCCCTTGGCCAGCAGCCGATCGCCAGAGGGCTGGCCAACCTGCGGGAGGCGGAGCACTGCCTCCATTCCCAGGAGGGACCCGGCAGCCAGGGCTGCACTCTGGCCCTGATCAGTGAAGGCGGCCTACTGCGCCTGCTGCTGCTGCTGGACGCCAGCCAGACGGCCTGGCGGATGCGGCGCTGGCTCACCCATGAGGTTCTGCCAGCCCTGCACCACCAACAGGTCAAATCAAGGGCCCACTTATCAGGCCCGGCTGGGGAAAAGACCCAGACCGTGCAGGCGGTGCTGCGGCTTGCTGAGGAGATCATCGAGCTCACCGGCGTCGGGTACTCCGATGCGCTTCTAGCTGCCATTGAGGACATCGAGGCCAGCACCGGCCTCCACTTGGCCCCACTGCAACAGATCCTTTGCGACACCAACTCTGCGGCCTCAGCTCATCGCCCCGCTCAGCAAGGTCGTGCGCCAGCCGAAGAACGCCTGGATGCAGAGCAACTGGCCGAGCGGCTGGGCCGCACGATCAGGGATATCAACCGCCGGTTGGCGGCCTGCGGCCTGCAGGTGCGCAATGACCTTGATGACTGGCAGCTCACTGCAGTCGGCTGCGACTGGGGTATCGCCCTGCCGCGCTGCAGCCGCGGCGAGCACCGGCAGCAGCTCGTCTGGGATCCAGCTGTGGTGGCGTTGCTGCAGGGGGAAGGGTGATAGCAAACAGTTTTGTTCTGGTCGGCCTACCTCCCGAGGGGCAGTGCTGCCTGGTGGCCCAGAAGTCGAATGTGAATTCTCGCTATTGCAGGAGGGGCCGGTAATGGTCTCTCCAAGAGTTCGTCACAGCCGTCCGCAGCCCCCTGCCAAGCCAATCGAACTAGCCCATACCCAGGAATGGGCTGATGCCCGATCGGCGGGTCCGCTTCTTGGTGTGAGCGAGAAAACCCTGGGTCGCTGGCGCAAGGCCGGCTTGTTCCGGGCTGGGGTGCATTGGCGCCGCAAATTCCCAAGCAGCAATTCACCAGTTCTGTATCACCTAGAGCGCTGTAACGAAGCGATGAATGAAGCGACGGCCCGCACGCCCCATCTCCTCGAGAAAAACTGAGCCTTTCAAGCACGGCAACGAAAGCCCTGGTTCAGTCCGCTACTGGACCAGGGCCATTTGTTGGAGTGGGCCGGGCCTAAGCCTGCTGGAAATGGCTTGAAATCGGCCAGTGACGCCCTGAGAGGGGTCCAGCAGGGCTTGTAGGGAATAAATCCGCCAGTCCTGCTGGTTTTGCTGTGTCCCGCTGCCAGAACTTGAATCTTGAGGAAGGCGGTGCCTGGCGGCTTTGCCCACATCTTGCCCACAAAGCAGGGGGCCTATCGGTGAAAAGTCAATCGGGGCGACAGGATTCGAACCTGCGACCTACTAGTGCTCCCAAACCAATCGATCAATCCTGATCAGCACTGCTGAAACCAGTTGCAGCAACTGACTTTGTCTGAGGCTGTCATGGCCTGTCAGGTCCAAAAAAGCCATTTTTCCGTACAATTGTACGAATGGTTGTTTGAGTGTTCCATGGCTGCGAGAGCCCGTCATGACCAGGCCTGGGTGAAGGGTTTTCGGGTCTCCATTCGTACAAGTACGGCTGAGGGCTGGTGGGTCCGCGAGCATCGGGACCGCATGCGTCTCGAGGTAAAAACCGCCGACGGCAGGATGACCTCTGTAGCCCTCCCCTTTGACTGGGCCAAGGGGCAAACGGGCGATGCCGTGGCAAGGGTGCGCTCCATTTATCGCCTAGTCGGCGAGGGCCACACCTTGAAGGCCGCTGCAACCCTGGCTGCTGGGGAGGCACCAGCGGCACCAATCGATTGGACGGCTGTGGCGGAGAGATTTCGGGTCCAGAAGTTGCAGCACGGCACGACCGTGAAACCTGAAACCTGGGAGGCCCACTACTTACCTGTTGTCACCGCTGCCGTGGAGCTCCTTTGCAGTCGAAAGGCACCGATGAACCCTGCCGATCTGATGGATCAGTGCATCAGAGCCTGGCCTCCTGGAAGCCGAACGCGTCAGATCCGAGCTCAATCACTGGCTCAGTTCCTGCGCTTTGGCGTGCACCGCGCTGGGTTGCCTGTCCTCTGGGTACCGCCATCTGAGCTACGGCAGCACGTGGGAACCAAATCCAGAGAAGCGGCATCTGCCACTCAGAAGGGAGATCCCTTCACCGACCAGCAGATCTTGAACCTGATTGATGGATTACCTCAAAATGCGGCTGGCTGTCGTTGGGCCGACAGCGTCCGACTAATGGCCGAGCTGGGTCTGCGTCCGATCGAGCTGCTGCATCTGACGATTCGTGCAGATTCAGCCACGCGAGAGCCCTACTGGTGGTGCACCTATCGAAAGCGCAGTGGTGGGGGTTCAACCGATTCACGCCGGTTGTTCCCCCTGCCATTGATAGGAGAAGACGGGCAAGCAAGCAGCTGGAACTTGATGCAGCGATGGCAGGCGAATTTGATCGAGCTGCCACCACTAAATAGTGGGAACAGTCCTGCAGATTGCATCAAGACATATCTAAGCCGTCAGCAGTCATGGAAATCGCTGCGACAAGTGATGGCTGCAAATGCCCAACGTGCAGTTCCTTACAGCTTCCGGCATAGCTACAGCCTGCGCGGTCATCAACGTGGAATTGATGCTGGCAGCATGGCGCAGGCAATGGGTCACAGCTTTGAGGTGCACTGTCGCTCCTACCCGTGGGCGAGTGCTGCTGGGACGATTGCAGCATTTCAGCGCGCCAACGCGGCAGTGGCCTTGTCCTCTTTCGCCTGAAGCCAGCCAGGGCAGCTAGCGCTGTTTTTCTATGGCAAGTGAACTGCCAGTCGCCGGAAGAAAACGTTATGCCTATGCGGTGTTGGCATTGAATCAGCTGTTATCAGCAGTTTGCGGCACTTGAGGTTCTAGATGGGACTCATTCAGCTGCTGACCATGCACTCCTCCATCTATCGACTTGCGGCCGGCACTGCTGCAGCAGCAGCAATCGGACTCTCGGCTACGCCTGGTGTGGCCGCGGTATATCAAGCCCTCTGCACCGGTGGCTCGGAATGCACCGTCACCCTGGCTAATGGTCAGATCGGTACCCCTGGACTAGTCATCAAGAAAGATCAGGTGCTCTCTTGGTCACAGGGTGGCTCAGGAAGCAAGACTGATGTCGGCATGGGCGTTGCCGGTGTCGTGCTCTTTGGCATACCAGGCCTGATCGGCTTTGCTGCCAAAAAGCACGACTACACCTTCTCGATCAACTACGTCGATGAAGCCGGCAATATTCAGGCAACGGCAGTTGGCTTCAAGAACAATGTCCCAGCCAATCAGTTCATGATGGAAATGATGGGTATGACGGGGTTGAGCCTCGGGGAGGTCAACAAGGATCTCCAGGGGCGTATTGATCAGATCAAGGCGGAGTCAGCCGAGAAGGCACGTATTGCGTCACTGGACTGCGCCCGTGCGCTCAAAACCTATAGCTGCAGCTGGAATGACTATGTAGCAGCCAACCCAGCTGTCCAGCTCTGGGCCAATAAATACCCTTCAATGGTTCCAGCAGAGAAGGCGCGGCTAAGAGCTATTGATTGATCCTGTGCAGCGGCCAGTACATCTCAAACACATCAGGACTGGACAGTGGTGATCAGGCTGGTATCTTCCTAGAGGGGATATTGTTTTTCACTTATGTTTACCGGTCCTGAACTGCTCGCCAAGGTCAAGGAGCTAGGCGATGTCTCCAAGTCAGAGCTCGTGCGTGAGTGCGGCTATGTGAGCACCAAAAAAGACGGCAGCGAGCGCCTCAACTTCACTGCGTTCTATGAGGCCTTGCTGGGCGCTAAGGGTGTGAGCCTCGGCGCCGATAACGCCGGCCGGGGAAAGGGTGGCCGCAGCCTTAGCTATGTCGCAACTGTTCAGGGCAACGGCAACCTGCTGGTGGGCAAGGCCTACACCGCAGTGCTCGACCTACTTCCCGGCGATGAGTTCGAGATCAATCTCGGAAAGAAGCAGATCCGCCTCGTGCCCGTGGGCGGTAGCGACGACGAGGAGTGATCAATCATCTGCCTGTTGCTGTTTCAGGCGAGCGAGTCCACCTACAAACGAGGGGTGATTCAGCCAGGCCAGCGAGAGCAGACTGCCTGTGACAGCATGTCCTTCTTGCAGGGCAGCGATGCTCCCGGTGGTTCAAGGCTGTGTCTGAACTGGATGGGCTGCCGCAGCAGGAATGGCTGACGCTCACCGTGATCCAGGCGCTTGACGCTCTGCGGGATGGGCTACGTCCCTTCGTGGTGCAAGTGCTTGAGGAGAAGGAAGGACCTCACTGGTTCAATCACCCTCGGGTGCAGCGCATGCTGCCCGCGCCACCAGATCAAGAAGGGGAAGTCCAATGCGCAACAGAAGCCCCGGCGCTGGACCTGGCCCTGCTGCTCAAGCTGATCGGCTCCGACTGCTATTGGTATCGAACCTTCCGGCCGCGACTTCCCGGCATCAGTCGTTGGCAAATCGACAGCCTGCGGGAACTGCGCAATCGCGTTGCCCACAACGACGGTTCTGATCCCCTATTCATAAAGGCCGCACTGCTGCTTCCTTACCTCAACACCATGGAGCAGGTGCTGCAGGTTGTTGGCGGTGATCAGCTGGATGCCATTGCCAGGCTGAGGGCGGGCCTGGAACGCCGGCGACGACAGCTCTTTCGTGCCATCGCCCTGGGGCGCAGCCGCTGGTCGTTCCCTTTTTGGCTTGCCGTAGCAGCGGTTTCGGGAGGGTGTCTCTGGCTTTTTGACTATCTGGGCTCCCCCCACGTGGATCAGCGCACAGTTGTGATCGGCACGCCCGACCGGCGACTGGAGCGCTACCTACCTCTGGAGCAGCATCTGGAGGGGCGTCTACGTCCATCACAGTTCCTCCGTGCTCTACGTGGCGAGAAGATTGATGTTCGGATTGAGGGGGCACGCTCCTATCCGGAGGCCGTCGCCCATCTCAGAGCGCGGCGCTGGGATGTATTGCTCGGCTTCTCACCAGTGGTGTCGATGGAGGCTGTTCAGGCGGGGTACCGCCCGATCGGTCGCATGTTTCCCCAGGACCCCGAGTACCGCGCCATCTTGTTCACACGTCAGGACTCACCCCTGCGCGGTCTACAGGACATCAACGCGGCAACCCGTTTGGCACTTGGTGATTTCTTCTCTGCCACCAAGTACTACGTGCCGATGAGCCTGTTGCGTGGCCGCAGCGCTCGCATCACATTAAATCTCTCGACTGCTGAGATTGCAGAACAAGTACGCAGCGGTAGCGCTGATGTGGGTGCGATGGCTGGCAACCCACTGCGTTTTGAAAAGCTAAACCCTGGCCTAAAGATCATGGCCAGCAGCCCGCCGCTTCCTCAGTCGATTGTGGCTCTCTCCCCCAGTCTTTCGGATCTTGATCGTGATCCGCTGCAGCGCGCCTTGCTCAACGCTCCGCCCTCTGTCCGTGGAAAGTCCGCCGCCAATTTCGGACCTGGCGCAGCACCCGACTATCGCCTCTTTGCCAGACAAGTGGCAGAGGGCAAAGCATTCAGCGCATACCTGCGCAATGAAGCACCAGATATGAAGCTCAATTGCCCAACCTCAGATCGCATCAACTTGGTTGAGGGGTGGATCAATAACGTCCAAGCGGACGGTGATCGCGTGCGCATTCAACTGTCGAGCGCAGACCGCCAGTCTTTTGATCTTTTGATTCAGCGTGCGCTGTTGGAGCAAATCGCGGTGTTCGATGTGCTCAACGACCTCCGTGGTCGTTTCTTGAAGGTATTAGCTCTCCAGCATCTGTGGGATAAGCAGCCCGTTGTGCTCGAGACCCCACACCAGTTGGAGATCAGTCCTTGAAGTTGCTCTGGCCCATCCTTGCTGATCAATCCGGCCTGCGGCGCTGCTGAAACTGCAGACCAGTGGCAGCGATGTCATGGCTGCGATTGGCAGCAATCGCTTCTTGGCTTCTGTGCACCAGCTCCTGCCTGAGCGCATCAGGGCTTTCGAACCGGATGCCGCCGCCAAAGGCAAACAACCAGCTGCGCAGGTCAATGTCGGCCGCAACTGTCCAGTTAGGCAGATCCAGCTCCACCGGGTAGGGATGGCTGGAGTCGGCCGCGCCGGGCTCCAGCAGGTGCGGCGCCTTGGGGTGGTGCCACCAGCTATCGCCAGGCAGCGGCTTGGAGAAACGCGTGTGCTCGATTGGGTAGCGCTGCAGGCCCTCGCGGATGAAGGCAAACGCCCAGGGCGCGCAACAGATCCGGAGCGTCACCAGTGCCTGGCTGCGCCGCTGGGCCGATGGGCTGGCAATCGCCAGCTGCTGCTCAAGATCACTCCCGAAGTAGATGCCACCGCTGTGGTGCAGCAAGCGCTCCAGCCGTGCCAGTGCTGCGGCGTGCTCTTCCGGGCTGCGGCGTAGGTCTCCATTGCTGGGGGGAGAGGCGAGCCGATCGAGCCGTTCGCTGCGGATGAGCCCTTGCTCGTGGCCCACCTGGTCCTCCTCAAAAAGGAGATACCAGCCGACGTTGTGGAAGATCAGCTGAAGCGGCCACACCCGCAACTCACCCTCGGGACTGTCGGCAAAGCTGCCCACTCCTGGGTAGCGCTGCAGCAGCACGCGGCGGTGTTCCACGATCGCGGCCTCAATGGCGTCTGCCCGCCTAGGTGCTGCCAGCGAATCGCGGCGCACCAGGGCGGTGTCCACCACCGCATGGCGCGCGTAGCTGCGCACTGGCGCTCCACCATTGGCGCTGATGCCTGCCCAGCCCAACCGCTCATCCAGCTCCACCAGCAGGTTTTGAGCAGAAGGGTCGGCCAGGCGGCCGGCGCTCTGGCGCAGCACGTTGTGCAGCTCCTGCAACCGCGCCGCAGAAAGCACAGCGGTGCCCAGGCAGTAGCCGTGTCGCACGTTGTCATTGCGATTGCGGAAGCCGTAGGGCGTAAGGATCTTTTCGAGGTCCTTACGCAGGGTGGCTGTTTCACCGCTCAGGTAGGCACCAGGGATGGCCTCAGTGGCGGCAATCAGGTGCTGGTGCAGGTTGGCGCCGCGTTCTGCCGGCCGATCAAAGGGCTGCTGCAGCAGATGACGCAGCAGGGTCATCACCCGCAGAAAAACCGGTCCATCGCCCATCGGCGGCAGGCCTCCATGACTTGCGCCACTTCCAGCATCACCCCGCATGCGCTGGGGAACCTCTGCCAGCTGGATTGGAGCAGACACCGGCACCGCGCTGCAGAAGCCATTGGCCTCCAGCCAGCCCAAATCCCCCCGGATGGCGGTGGCATCAGCAAAACACTGGCCATGCAACTGGCCTAGAAACGCCGCAGCACGTGCTGCCAGATCACCCTGGGGCAGGGGCGAGAGGATTGCTTCTAGTTCCTCTGCGCTGGCCGGATCGGTGGCGGCCAGATCGGGCCAGGTGCTCAGCAGCCGGATCAGATACAGCAGCCGCTCGAGATCAAGCAGCCGCGAGTAGCCGTGGCGCTGCAGTTTGCGTTCACGGTTGGTGGCGGAGCGGATGCGCTTATCCAGCCCGGACAGTTCGGCCTGCAGCACTGGCGTCAGCGCGCCGTGATGGGTTGGCACCACAGCGCAGATCGCCGCAAAGCCCTCCGCCCGGCATGGCCCGAAATGAGGATCAGCAAGGGCAGCGGCCATCTCCTGGATAACCGGCACCGGCACGGTCCGCTCGCGCCGGCTGTTCCACTCCAGCGAGGTGGGAAGGTCTGTGTAGAGCCACCAGCCGATCCATTCGACAGGTGCTGGTAGGGGGAGGGCCTGGGTGATCGCCAGCCGCCAGGGGCGGCGGGCATGGGTGGCATCGATGATCACCGGAATGCCAGCGGCCACGGCCTCTTGAATGCGCTGGTGCAGCCGCTGCTGGATGTCCACCCAGGGGCCCTGCACTGCTGCATCACCAAACACCTCAGCTCGGATTACGTCGGTGGAGAGCACCAGCGCTGGGGCCTCACCGGGGCCAGTGAGCAACGGCGCCAATGCTTGCGCCAGCGTGGTTTTACCGCTGGCGGGCTGGCCGATCAGCAGGTGGCAGCGCAAGGGCGCCATCGCAGCAGAGGCAACGGGGGCTTCCACTATTTCGCACGAAAAAGGGCACCGCCACCCCCCGCAGCGTTGACGCTGCATTCAGCAACACGTTCCTGCCTCCCTTGGCCCATTTCTGCAGCAGCAGCGCCCGCTCCACGCCACGGCGGGCTGAGAACTCCTACGCGCCGCCAACGCCCTTAGAAGATCTGCATATCCTCGACTTCCTCGAGCTAGCTGGCTCCCAGGCCAAGGCAGGTGCGGCACTGGCGCTGCACCAATCAACGGTATGCCGCAGCCTGCAGTTGATGCAGCAGCAGTTCCAGCTGCTGCCGCGCCAGGGGGCGCCCGTTTGCCGCCACGGCCAGAACGCCTGCCTGCACCATTTGCGGCTTGCATACCGGGAGCACCGGCTGATGGCTGGGCTGATCCGGCTCGGTACAGACCTGCTGCACCAAAGCCTCTTGCATGGAATGGCCGGCGTTCAGCTGGTGCCGCCACGCTTTCGCAGCGCTGAGCATTGGGCTGAGCTGGTGACCCACGGCCTGCTCGATGGCGCAATCGTCAGCTCCTTCTGCTTGGAGCAGGAGCTGCAGTCAGGTCAATCGCCCAAATGGGACGGGCTAAGCGCCATGCCCCTGGGGCAGCTGGCACTACAGCTGGTGGCGACAACTACAGAGGCAAAACAAGTGTTGCTGCCGCGCCGGGGTGCGCTGCCGCTGCTGCATCAGGCCCTGGAGTGGCACGGCCTTGGGGTGGAGCAGCAACCAGAGGCCTGCCAGGAACCCCCTGCCTGGCTTAAGCGGGCCCGCGACCGTCAGCTGGCGATGCCGATCTGCGCCGATTTGCTTGGACCAGGCTGGCTCAAGGCAAATGGTCTGGTGCCGCTGGCAGCGCAGCCACCGTTGATCGAACAGCTATGGCTGCTGCTGCCCCGCGGTGCGGCGCACAGCAAGGCAGCACGGCTTTGCCTGCGGCTGCTGAGGGTGCAGATCAATCGGGCTCACGCAATGCAGGTTCTGCATTGAATGCCAGTGCTGAACTGCGTTTCGGAGGCTGCGGATTGGCTGGCAGGCGCTGATAAGCGCAGCACACTGCTCTCAGTTGTTGACAGGTTTCTGTACCTGGATCTGGCACTGGGCAATGACATCCTGCTGATCAAAAGCCAGGTGGATTTCACTATCGGAGTAGTGATTGCCCCTGATGCAGAGCAGCTCAGGCCAGCCCCACATACACAGGCTGAAACCACTGCATCCTGCGGCTTTGGCGTTTCTCGCCATGCAGCACGGTGTGCCAGTGGCCTGGGCGCCAGTGGGGCCGCCGCGGGGCGCTGCTGCTGGCGCCGCCCGGGCTGCCCGGTGAAGGCGCCCTGGTTGGTGCGATCAAGCCGGAAGTGCCTGCCGATCCACACGGGGCCCTGGGGCTTCACGGCGCCGGTGTCATCCGCACCACCACCACCCGAGAAGCCCTTACCGCTGCGCACCTTGGAGGGCAGTGAATCCAGCAGGAGCCGGAGCTTACGTAGATCCTCTGACGAATCCACGCCTTAAAATGAGTGATGCAGCAGCATCCCTTATCTAATTAAGAGCGATTGAGTTGGCGATTGCCTACTTGGTTGATACCAGGTATGCGGGATGGTGCTGGCCTAGCTGCTCTCGAATTCCGAGAAGAAGTCCTCATCCAGCCGGTGCACCACATAGGTGTCCTTCACCGAAACGCCTACGCCAGCGGTGATCATGAGCAGGGTGAGTCGGTTGCCATCAATCAGCACAATCCGCTTGTCCACAAGACCATTGGCGTAATCGCGGGCATCCTTGCTGAAGCCGGACGTGGTGAGGAAGACGCCTTTGCTGGCGCCTACCCCACCCATGGCGCCGTAGAAGGCTTGGATCAACGGCCGCCCGATCGTCTGCTCCTGGTAGCGCTTGGCCTGGATGTAGATGCTGGCCAGACCCAGGCGGTCTTCATGGATGCGGCCATCGATGCCGCCATCGGGTCCGCGTTGTACTCCCTGGCGCGACTCGGGGCCGACGCCATAGCCAAGGGCACCAAGAAGCTGGAGCACCAGCGCCTCGAAGGCTTCTGGGCTGATCGCCTTCACTCGCTGCAGCAGTTCGCCTCGCACATCGGCTTCCAACTGGCTGATGCCTGCGGCGATCTGTTCCTCCGGGGTGACATCAGCCTCGGGTGCGGCTTCCGTAAGGGGTGTGCCATCAGTTGCTTCTGACTTGTCTGTTCCCCAGGCTTCCTCCCAGCCAGGGAATTGTTTGAGCCTGGAAAGGGTGACAGGGCCTGGTTCAGCAAGCAGCTGCCTGCCGCGATCATCGAGCTGAACCCAGCCGCGTTTTGGGGTGGACAGTGCCTGGGCTTTGCGTAGGTAGGTGGCGGCCCAAAGGCTGCGGTTGCGGAACTTCGGCTGACCACTGGGGATGGTTTCGGCCAGCTGTTCTGTGGTGAGACCGGAGACATCCATCATGCGCTGGATCACCGCTTTGACGTGGTGGGGCTCCCCGTCGGTCACGGCCTCCAACATGGGCCGCATCAGCTCGTGATACTTGGGTAAAGGTAATTCGGTCATGCAACTTCCGCCTCCGTGCTGAGATCGATGCCAGGGGCAAGGGCATCGGCAAGAACGGATTCAAGGAAGCGGCGGCTGTCTTGCTCCGTGGCCGTGATCTGTACCTCCAGCTGATCGCATAGTTTCATCAGCTCATCCACCTTCGCGACGATGCGGTGCTGCTCGGCGAGGGGTGGGAGGGGAAAGCGATAAGCCTTCAGCCCTTTTCCTGTGAAGTGTTTTATCCCAGCTCCTGTGAACTCTTCAGCGAGTCTTCCGTCATCAGCACTGGCGCGTAAAGCGTACACAAAGTAGACAGGGTCTACGAACGGCTTAAATCGGACACGGTGGATTGCTTTTTGAAAGTAGACACCAGTCACACGTTCATCCCAGACCGCTGCACGCCCAGGTTCGCCCCCCTCACAGATCAACACGTCGCCATCTCTAAGCTCGTACTCAGGAAGTTCAGTCTCCTCAAAACGCATTTCGAGAAGATCAGAAAGATTGAAGTCAAACCATCGCACATTGACATTGCGTAGATATGGACGGGGAACCCCCTTATTCTTCGCCTTGTCGAGCATCTTTCCAAGGCGGGCGTTCGCTACGGTGCCGACACTCGCCCATGCCCATCCAGAAGGGATAGGGAATGCATGATCTTTAGTTAGTTGAACACTGATCCGCTTCAGTATCTCAGTTGCCGGTTCATCACTGGGTTCCTGTTCCACCAACTTGCCGCGCACAGCGAGATTGAGGATGGTCTGACGCAGTTGCTTGATATGGGCCGCTCGGGTCGTGATGCGAGGCAGGTTGTTGAAGGTGAAGCGAGCATGCTCGCGGAAGGTTTCTTCCTCTTCGGCGGGTTGGTTCAAACCCTGCAGGCTGGCCGCCAGCAGGCTGTCGCGGCATTGCTCCCGCTCCACCTTGGCCGCCTCCAGCTGATCGCAGAGGGCCATCAGCTCATCCACCTTCGCAACGATGCGGTGCTGCTCGGCGAGAGGTGGTAGGGGGAAGGTTGTCCAAATAATCTTTACCTTGGAGATATTTGGTTGTGCTCCTCCCTCGCTTGCAGAATGAAATTGCGCGCGCTGCGATAAGAGATAAAAGAACAAGTATTGATTGAAGACACCAGGGAACGGGGTGCAGCCGCAAATCGCCTGGTTTGTGACTGCACTTTCAGCCAGGATGGCAACCTTGCCGATTGTTGCTCCATACATTGCAATCAGAACATCGCCAGTTTTGTTGATGCGGAATGATCCTTTCTCGACGGCAAGCTTCGAAACCGTTTCCTCTGAACCCTCAAGTGCTCGGTTGTCATTCAGTTCACCAGACTTAAGCCAAGTGATACCGCCGCCATAGAGGTCGGAATTCCCGCGTGATGGCGTCGATCCAGAGCCCCAATCACCAATAGAACCGAGACGGGTCCACACCCAGTTAGAAGGAACTGGGAATGAGATCTCTTCATTCGTAACTGGATCAACTTCTAACTTGCGGGCTTTCCCTGCCTTCACCAGCCGAGCCTTCTCTGCCGTAATCCCCTTCAGCAACTCCGCTGCGGTTTCTTCTCTGGGGTCTTGCTCCAACAGCTTGCCGCGCACGGCTAGGTCAAGGATGAAGCGCCGCAGGCGCGGCAGGGCGTCAGGTGCTTCGCTGATCCGCTCGAAGTGCTGTAGGAGCTGCTCGGCGTTCATCGCAGCAGCGCCTCGGCCAGGATCACTTTGAGCTGATCGCGCAGGCCAGCCGCCTTCTCTTCGTCCTGTTCCAGCTTGGCCAGCAGCTCGGCGGGGTTGCCGTGGTCATCGGCCACGGTGTGGGGGTTTTTGACGTCGAGGTTGAAGTTGCGAGCCTTAATCGCCTCGATGTCAACCTTCCAAGCCTGCTCTGTTTCCTGGCGGTTCTGGCGCTCGGCTCCACCCCACCATTCCACGCAGTCCTGGAAATGCTCCACCCGGATCGGCTTGGTCATCGAATAGGCCTTCTGGCCCGGTGGCACCCGGTGCTCGTAGAACCAGATGTCTTTGGTGGGATCTCCTTTTTCAAAGAACAGAAGGTTGGTGCCGATGCTGGCGTAGGGCTTGAACACCGAGTTCGGCAGCCGCACGATCGTGTGCAGGTTGCACTCCTCCAGTAGGTGCTCCTTGAGGCGGGTCTTCACACCTTCGCCGAAGAGGGAGCCATCCGGTAAGACGATCGCGGCCCGCCCGCCTGGCTTGAGCAGACGGATAAACAGAGCCAGGAACAGATCGGCGGTTTCCCTGGTGCGGAACTGGACCGGGAAGTTGTCTTGAATCCCATCCTCCTCCTGCCCCCCGAAGGGCGGATTGGTCAAGATGATGTCCACCTGGTCGCTCTTGCCATAGCTGGCATAAGGACGGGTGAGGCTGTTGTCATGCTCCACAAAGCTGGGATCTTCAATCCCATGCAGGAGCATGTTGG
>NZ_JAGQCP010000031.1:0-30632 GCF_024346255.1 Cyanobium sp. BA5m-10
TATGCGCCGGTGGATCGAGATGAACACCATCTCACCTGTGTGCAGTGCGGTCATATCCAAGCGCTCCCGATTTGCCCGATCAGCAGTGGCAGCCTGGGGCTGGGTGCGGTTTTGCTGCAGGGTTTCAGGCCGCTGTTCCACACCTTTGAAATCCATGGGCTCTGCAGCCGCTGCCAGCAAGTCGAGGCTGGGCTGGATGGTTGACCTAGTGATTGCCGGCGCCGGTCCCCAGGCCCTCACCCTCTGTTGTCTGTTGCTGCAGAAGCGCCCCAGATGGCGGCGCCGGCTGCGAATTCTTGATCCCAGCGGCTCCTGGCTGAGCCGCTGGCAACGGCAGATGGAGTGCTACGAGATCCCCTGGCTGCGCTCACCCTCGCCCCATCACCCCCATCCGAACCCCCATGCCCTGAGGAACTTTGCGCAATCGCAGCAGCGCAACCGCCAGCTGGAGGGTCCCTATGGCCTCCCCCACACCGATCTCTTTGGGGACTTCTGCCGACATGTCATCAGCGAGTACCAGCTGAATGAGGGTGTACAGGCCACGAGCGTGGAGCACATCCGACTTCCCCAAGTAGGAAGCGGCCCGATGCAGCTGGCACTCAGCGATGGCACAACCGTGGCCGCCGGCAGGTTGGTGATCGCCACAGGTAGCGGAACGCCTCAGTTGCCCTCCTGGGCCGGGGCCATTTCTGGCAACTATCCGCCAGAAGCCCTGCAGCACAGCGACAGGATCCATCTCCCTTCGCTGCACCAACTGCAGGGCAAACGAATCCTCATTGTGGGAGGTGGGCTCACCAGCGCCCACCTGGCCCTGGGAGCGCTTCGGCGGGGTGCGCTGGTGCATCTGCTGTGTCGCAGGACCCTGAAGCACAAGCCCTTCGATGCCGATCCGGGGTGGCTCGGGCCCAAATATCTCAAGGACTTTCATGCTGAACCCTGCATGCAGCGTCGTCATCGCCAGGTGCTGGAGGCTCGCGACGGTGGTTCCATCACGCCGGAGACAGCCGCCCAGCTCAGGCAGGCCCAACGAGGGGGAGCGCTGCGGATGAACGAACACTGCGAGGTGAGTTCAGCGCAATGGTGCTCCGATCAATGGACTCTTCCTTGCATGAATGGCCATGAGCTTGAGGCCGATCGGATCTGGCTCGCCACGGGCCATCGCCAGGGCGTCAGCCAGCACCCACTGGTGCGGCAGCTCCAACAGCAGCGTTCGATTGAACTGGTCAACGATTGGCCAGTGCTGGCCTCCGACCTGAGCTGGCCAGGCACCGCTGTGCATGTGACGGGTGGACTCAGCGCCCTGCAGATCGGCCCAGCAGCCAGGAATTTGTTCGGCGGGCGAGAGGCGGCCCAGCGCATCTGCCGGGCTGTGATCAAACATTGATCAGCACCACCAGATCGCTGCACCATCGGGGCTGTGCTGTTCCAGCTGTCACAAGATTCGGCCCTGAAATCACGACAATGGTGCCGAGCAGGCTGGCTTACAGCTTGCATGCCGGCTTCTTGGCCAGTTCGGCCTGAATGAATGAAGCGGGACTTCTTGATGGCCGGCCTCTGGGGCTATGGAAGACCGGGAGGCACTTGGCATCCAGCATCTTGCTTCCATCTAGATCCGCAAAACCACCAACTGGCGCAGGCGTGCGTCGCGGTCAGTCGGCTGGGGCTTTGAACCTAGCCATGTCTGTGTTCTTGCTCGAGCGACACCCTCTCTTGGCCAGTGGTGGCGAAAGGTTCCGGCAGATCGTTGCTGTGTCAGCCGGGTCCCTTCCTCATTGCTGCCGTGCATCGCAGCTGCCCTGGCAACAGGGAAAGCGAGCGCAGCCCGGACGGGGCGCCCGCAACACCACAGCCGTGATGGGTGATGTCCTCCTCCTTCTTCTCGACCCCTGCTTCCCAGTCCCCTGCTCCTGCCGTGCCTTGGCAGACCTACCGCCAGCAGCAGCAGCAACCCAACCAGGGCTCTGCTGGTTCCATAGCTCCACTAGCTGCTGAACTCGACCCCCTCGATGAGGGCGACGACGAGGCCAGCGGCCACGACGGCGGCACCGATGACGACAGCTTTGACGCTGTCCCTCCCCAGGACTCGAGCAGCGGCAGCAGCGACAACGACGACCCCCCTGCTGCCACCACCAGCAGTGCTGAACCGCTGCGCGCCGAGCGTCGCCGCAGCAACCAGCTCGAGAAAGAGCTGCGCAAGGCCCGCGCCCAGCTGTCGCGCTTCTCGGAGATCAACCCTGATGAGTACGCCCGCCTGCAGGACGCTGAGCGCAAGCGAGAAGAGTTTGAGCGCCAGGTAGGCGACCGTGAACGTCAGCTCAATGAGGCCAACCTCCGCCGCGTGCGCAGTGTGGAGAAGGAACGGGATGAGGCCCGCTCCCAGGTGCAGAACCTGCGCAAGGAGCGGCTGCTGGAACGCCTCTTCTCAGAAGCCGAGGGCCGGGTTGGCGGCGATGAACGGGGCACCTTCTTTGACACCTTCGTGACGCTGTGCGGTGGTCACTTCCAGCTGGGGGATGTGGACGGCCGCGAGCGGCTGTTGCCGGTGGATGGCAAGGGTCAACCGCTTACCGCCGATGGGGTGGCGCTGTGCGATGGCGATTACATGGAAGAGCTGCGGCGTCACCCGGTATTCAGCTTCTTGTTCCAGCAGCGCAGTGGTCTGTATGCGGGCACGGTTGCAGAGGCGGGCCATGACCACAGCGCTGCACCAAACCTGCAGACGCTGAGCACCGCCGAGCTGTATCTAGAGGCCGTCAAGGCCACGACGCCCAGGGCGGCTGCACCACGGCGCTGATCAGCTGAAAGGGAGAGTGAAATGACCTGGTATCTGGTGTTCTGGCGTAACCGCTCCACATCAACCGTGGTGCCGGCCGCCAGCGCCAGCCAGGCCCGCTCCCGTGCCCGCGTCAAACAAAAGCGTGGTTACGGGGCGATCGTTGCTGCACGCCGCGCCAATAGCCAAGACGCTGGCTTGATCAGAAAAGGGACCTGGGTGCGGCGCCGCCGTGACGGCAGCAGCCCCCAGTTCGGCTCTGCTCGCTCCAAGGCCAGGGCCCGGCGGCAGCGGAGCAGCTACAGGCATTGGCTGTAAAGCCCGGCCACCAAGCGGCAGCCGGGCCTGAGCCCCAAGGGCTCAGCAGACCGAAACGGTGCAGCCGGGGGGGCCCTGCAGCTTGCGGGCAAAGGCAAATGCCTTCTCGGCGGGGATCAGCCGCATCTTTTTGACGGGCTTACCGCGGCGGCCAAAGAACTCGACCTCACAGGGAGTGGAGCCGAGCTTCTGAACGCCGGGCTGATAGCGGTGAACCACAAGCAGGCGGACTTCACAGACGGGGCTTTGGGGACTGGCCATGGCTGGGGTGGTGCGGAGAACACCGACCAAGCGCCCCGCAGATGAGCACTAGCCAGGGGCGAGCAAAGCGAGCCTTGCGTCAGCCCTTGCTAGTGCGAGCCGCAGGGGCATGCTGCGGAGGGGTTTCGCAACGCCCGGCCAGCCAGGCCCCCAGTGGCCCTGCTGACAAGACCCGTGCTGCCTCCTCACCGCGCCCGGTGAACAGCCCTGCTCGCTTCCCTCTGCGATCGAGGACTGCCAAGTGGCCTGTTCGGAGCTGATGCGGCCTGCCGTGTAGCGGCACCCTGCCGGCCCACTCTGCTGCACCCCGGCCAGCGTTCGTCTGTTGCATGGGGCCTTACCTGCCTGGTGGCCTGGCCTAGCAGATAGTTCTCTACTGCTGCTCACCCCGGCCGGAGCCGCGGAGCCCGAGCAGGCGCGAGAGGCGTAGCGGCAGAGGCCTTGGCTCTATGCAGGCCAACCAGTCAGGCCACCAGCTAAAGGCCGCCGCGTAATCCCCGAGCGGGAGTGAGTGGGTGGAGGGGCGTAGGCCTCCAGCGGGCCTGGGCCCTAGACGGCCCAGCGCAGGGGCTGCTCCCAGGCTTCCTCTGGACAGATCAGATCCCAGCAGCAGGCCCTCGGCTCGGGCAAGGAAAACAGCACCAGCTGCTTAACGGACTGGCCGGCCTTGCGCTGCCTGGTGCTGCTGGAGCGGAGCAGGGTGGAGGTGGCTTGCATCGCAGGAAGGAGAAAAAACGCCCCCACTCGCGCCCATCAAGCCGCTGGGTCAAGGCCGCCAGCAGGGCGCTTGCCTTGGCCTTGACCCTGCGGCGCTGCCAGCCCGTCAGGTTGCTGGCGCATGGGCGAACCATTGGGGAAAGTGCTCTCCCCTGCGGTGCACCACGGCTGACGCTGAACTTCAGCAAACCAACAGGGTGAAAAAGCCGGGATTCGGCCCCCGGCAGGGCCTGAGCCCGTGGCTTCTTAGGCCAGAGCGTGCCGCTTGGCTTCCAGCTCGCAGCGCAACACCAGCAACTCATGCTGAGCCAGCAGCCGCTGATCGAGCTCATCAACGCGGGCCAGACACTTGCGGATGGCGGGCAGGACCTCCTCTTCCAGGCGGGTGATCTCCTCCTCTCCATAGGGCTGCTCGCTCCACGTGCGGCGCAGCGGCAGATCACGCCGCAGCATCAGCACCACCTCGATGGAGCGGAGGGTGGATTCGAGCAGCAAGAACGGATCTTCTTCTGGCCTGCAGAAAGGTGAGGCGGCAGCTGAAAGAGAAGCCATGATTTTCTGCGCCATCAGGCGCAGCGAAGGGACTTCCCGAAGCGGAGGCATGACGCAGGAATGCCTCAGACTGAGGAAGCCCGGAGCAAGCCACTGGTGGGCAACGCAAGAGTTTTGGACCTGGGCCTTATTGGGGTGCAGCGGAATCCCTGAGCAGGCGCGAGTGGGTGGAGCAAGGCCGGATGTGCGGCCTGTTCAGCGCAGAGCTGGAATCCCAGAGCGGGAGCGAACGGGTGGAAGCTCGGAGCGACCAAACACCCGAATTTCGGTTGTTTTAGTCGGCTTGCTTCCCTGACTACCCCAGCTCAGATCTTCCGCAGACGCGGCTTGTTGAGGTGATGCACCGCATGGACCACCACGCCAAAGAGCCCTGAGCGATCAAAGACCTCCAGGTCCAAAGGAATTGCTACTTCTCCTGGCCGAACCGGCTCAAGCAACCACTGCTCCCCCTGGCGCAGCAGCTGCCGCATCAAGAAGCTGCCCTGGTGGGCAACAACGACGACATGGCCTGAGCAGGGTTCAACGCTGCGGTCAATCACCATCAGGTCGCCATCATTTATGCCGTGCTGGCGCATGCCATTGCCGCTGGCCCGCATGTAAAAGGTGCAGACCGGGTTGGGAATCAGGGCGGACTGGAGATCCAAGCCCTCACCCAATGAACCCAAGCAGAAGGGCACAGGCTCGCCAATAGGCAGGTCGGCCAACATCAAACCAGCAGAGGCGGCAGTACGTCTGTTCTACTCCTGGCGAGGGGGTTGGGCTGGGCTGGCTCAGCTGCCGGCTTCTGGCCAGGGAACAAGCTTCATATCCCCCACCCTGTTCCAGGTTTTGCATTTGGGATCAGCCAGCCGGTAGATGGCGTTGCCGTCTGGCCCGCTCTTAGTGACTACCAGGACCGGCGCACCAGGCCAGCCGATTCGCCAAAGCTGCTCATCACCTGCCAACACAATCAAATCGCCAGTGGCGGGGTGCTTGAGGTCTGGGGCCATCGCAGCAGGGTAGAAAGCCAGGGTTGCTCTACTGGCCAGCAGCGATCAGGGGTGACTACCTCTCAGGTATCAGACGCCTGAGCTGTGGTTTCCCTCAGGACACGTGAACAGGTAGATCCACAGACGTCTTGAAGACTTCAAGGGCTGAGCAGCCATGTTTGGCATGGCGCTCAGCCTCTTCTCCAAGGGGTATCCCGTGGAGGCAGGCTGGGTGGATGCCCTGGACTCCCTACGCCGATTGGATTTTTACGCTGGTGAGCACCGGCAGCATGCTGCTGATTGTTTGGCTGGTGTTGAGGCCTAAGCCGTGAGCGCAGGAGTTTGATCGCGCTCAAGAGGGAGGTGCCATCCGCGTCAACGCTGCTCCGCCCAGCAGCGCCAGCAGCAGCTTGAGGGTGGAATCAAAGCCGCCCTGCAGCTGCTCCAGCGTGCCGGGGCAGATCTGACCGACAGGACGGCCTACGAGCGCCCGCTGGCCGCAGACCCCAGCGGCGAGCGAATAGATCAGCAGCTGGGTGCCGATCACCACCGCCAGGGTCTTAAAGATGAACCGCTCACGGTCGAACGGCGGCTTGGGCTGCTGGCCTGGCCCGGGAGTTTCATCCGGTGGTCGTGGATCCACAGCCTTGCCCCATTTCCCCCTCCTGCGGCAGCACAAGCTCACCGCCCTGCAACAACCCCCAGATCCGTTGGGCTTCCGCCTGGCGCCGCTCTAGGTGCGGTGTGCCGGGCCTGAAGTAACCCTCAGCCGCTGCGGCTGAACCGGTCCAGTAGGCCGCTGCCGCTGCTGAATCCATCTTGTGAGGCCGGTCCTCAAATACCCGGGTCCAGCCGATCAACGAGCCCTCGGTCGGGTCGTGCAGCCCGGCGTACTCCTCCGCGAAGTAGAGCTGCTGCCAGCTGTTGCTGTTGGGATCGATGCCTGCTGCGATGGCCCGTAGACGTGCCGCGTCATAGGCGCTGCGGCGCACGCCGTGTATTGCATGGCCCCGCGGCCGGCGCCACTACCGGCCTCGATTACATCGAGGTTCTCCAGTTCAGGCTCACCTGTCTCGATGACCATGCAGCCAAGAAAGCCGCAGGCCTCTTCCGCCGTGAGGGGTTGGATGACGCCCAGGCTGGCCTCGGTAACGGCGCTGCTGCAGAAGAAGCTGAGCCAGTGCTGCAGGTTGGAGTGGGACTCGGACTCCTGCTCGACCGGCCCCGGCATCACTTTTTTTCCTGGAACACCCCCACATAGACCGTGCCCTGGCGGTAGCGGGGCAGCACCTTGTCGCGTAGATCGGCGTTGTGAATACGTATGCAACCCAAGGTGGGATGCAGGGGCTGCTGCGCTGCCCAGGCACCAGGCCAGCCGCAGGCGGATCCACCGCCGTGGAGCATGATCCCGGCCCGGCCGGCCTTGACCTCCTGGCCCTCTAGCTCCTCCATATCAAAGGAGTACCAGCCGTAGGCCATGGCGGTATCTGAGCAGGGCGGATTGGGGTTCTGCTCGTAGTCCGCATAGAGCTGGCCCAACTTGTAGAGACCGGGCGGGGTGTCGGTGTTGGTGTGGCTCCAGTCGGTGTCAGCGCCCTGGCCGCGGGCCAGGCAGGGGAGCTTCCACAGAAACTGGCCGGTGTGGTCATAAGCCTCTAGGTCTTCGTCGCGGTCATTCACCAGCAGGTAGGAATCACCCGGTTTGACAGGGGCGGCCTTCTGCGGCCCGGCCATGCCGGCTTCCTCTGAACCGCGGGGATCGAGACCGCCGGACGGAGGCTGCGGCTGGGCTGGGGCTGGTGGCTCCTCGCTGAAGGTGAGTGCCCAAGGCGCCTGCTCGCAGAGGATCTCCTCGCCGCGCTCAGTGCTGCTGATTGCCTCAAACAGCTGCAGAACGCCGCGCTGCTGCTGGGGCTGGTCGCGGTAGAAGCGGAAGCGATCACTGAACCGCTCGGCGCTCATCGGGGTGGTCATGGGGAGTGGAGCTGACCACTGCCTTTGCCAGCCCCGCTACAGAACCGGCTGACCGGTGTTGATCGCCTGCTCCACGATGTCGGCAGCGCGGGCGACGCCACCGGCGGCGGCGATGGCCTGCTGCAGCCGCTGGGCGTTGCTGCGGTAACTGGGATCGCCCCACACCTGATCGATGGCGGCCCGCAGCCGCGCCGCCGACGCGCACTTGAGCGGCACCACCGCGCCGCTGCCGCTCCAGGCAACGCGGGCAGCCACGCCGGGCTGGTCGTTGGCGATCGGGATCGCCACCATCTGCACGCCGCAGCTGAGCGACTCGAGCACGGTGTTGAGGCCGGCATGGGTGATGGTGAGGGCGGCGCGTTGCAGCAACTCCAACTGCGGCGCAAAACCCACCACCAAGGGGTCCCCGGGCAGGGGCGGCAGGGCATCGGGGCTGCTGCCGCCGCCGAGGGCGATCACCAGCTGGGCATCGAGGTGGCGGCAGGCCTTGGCGATGCGGGCAAACATCTCTAGCTGCTGGTTTTGAATCGTGCCGAGGGAGGCATAGATCAACGGCTTGCCATTGAGCTGGTGCCAGGGAAAGGGCGCCGCCGCCCGACTGGCTGGATCCACCAGGGGGCCGGTGAAGTGAAAGCAGGCCGGCAGGTGGCGGCGCGGGTATTCGAAGGCGGCGGGCTGCTGACAGATCTGAGCCAGGGGCGACCAGGCCTGGGAGCTGTTAGCGAGCACGGGCAGGTGGTGGTGCTGGCGGTAGTCGATCACCACCTGGGTGATCGGCCGGGTCAGGCGGGCGAGCAGCCGCTGGCCGAGGCGATTGCGCAGCCGCGCCCAGGCAGCGGGGTGATAGCCCCAGCCGGTATTCACCGGTGGCACGGCTGGCTCTGAATTGAGCAGCAGGGCACAGCTGACGCTCACAAACGGCAGATTCAGCACGTGGGCCACCGTGGCGCCACCGAAGGAGGTTTGATCAACCAGCAGTGCCTCCACCCCGTGGGCGCGCAGGGCCGGAGGCGCCTCACGCAGAAGCATGGCGGTGGCTTGCTGGAAATAGGCAATCGTGGTGCGAAACGCCGCCGCACCGCTCAGCTCGCCCAGACGATTAAAGAGCTGCTTGGTGCAGCCGGCTGGATAGTCGGCCAGGCCGATCGGCACAAACTCCAACCCGGCCGCCCGCACCCGCTCTTGCGCATCAGCGATGCCGATCAGGCTCACCCGATGACCGCGCTGCCGCAGGGCATGGCCGAGGGTGGTCATCGGGTGGAGATGGCCGCTGGCGGCGGGGCAGAGCAGGCCGTAGTGGGTCAAGGGAAGAAATTGTTAGGACTAGATAATCTAGATTTGCTATGTGAACGCTCAAGATCAGAAGCGGGCAGATACCTTAAATTTGACATTTTCTCCGGCCCCATCTTCTGCATCTTGATGTTAGATTGTCCGCTATCCACAATGTAAATCAAGCCATCGGTCTTATTGAATTCCAAAGACTCCAAGCATCTCCATTAGATCTAACATGTCAATGGCTCATGCCTGAAGACATCTAAGCCAATACGTCACTTTTCTATGTTTGCAAAAGGATCTTCAGGACTAAGGATAAATGGATTGTAGCTCTTTATGAGATCCGAATACCAGGCCAAGTCAACATATGTATCATTGATGACCTTAATCTTCTTTCGATATTCAGACGCATGTCTCTTGCAGTGATATGCCAAGAACAGCAGCAGCCCTATCGTCAAGATGGATAAGACCATCAAGAAGAAGCCTTTGAGAGAGATTAGCAGCTTTACTGTAACCAATAGGCTAAATGATAAAGATGGGTTTGTGCCATTTGGGACGGGCAAGAAATGCAAGGGATATATTACAGTTAATATTGTTATAGGTGACAGAGCAAGAACTGATATGGATAGGCTGTTCATATCTGACATATTTCGAGAGAACGCTCTTGCCATGCTCTTGTGACGCCTGACTACTGATTGGATTCGAAGACTGATATTGTCGAACTCATCTTCAATCGCCCTCACTCGGTCCCACAGCCCAGGAACGGGCATCTTGAATCCGCGAACTGGGATATCTATGGGTGAGAAACGTAAATTGCCTGAGAGCCTGTCACTACTAGCTTTAGGAGGCCGAACAGCAGCATTGATCTTCGCCTCAAGCTGCCGAAGATACCTTGCCGGATAGTATAATCTTGGCGAGATCGATCTGATAAACTCGGCCTTATCTTCTGATGTGCTATCTTCAAGGTTTATTAGATCAACTTCTACTTCTGTAAAATCTAAATCCTCAAAGATCTTGTCGTCATGCCATTCAAAGTTTATGGAGTCCATGCGCGCCTTCAGGTCTAGAGATTCGTCAATGAGTGAATTCCAGTCGTAAAGGAGGCGATCATAGTCACTTCCCTCGTTTATAATTCTTGAAACGAGAAAGGCCAGGATTACGCCTATCATTGAGGCTGACGCCTGTGAAATTGTTGAGAAGAAACTATTCCAGTCCACTATTCAAAAGGTCCGGTTGAGTCAATCTAACTCTTTATTGAATGGTTCCAAGAATCAGGAGCATCGTCCTGCCTCTTTCCGGTAACCAAGGTGGGCGCCCCTTCCATAATCTCACCAACTTCAGCTTTCACATGACTTTTGAGTCGCTGTAAGCCAAGGCTAGCTGTGGTTCTCGGGTCTGCAAACCACCTGTCCAGCCCGATACACAAGGCGAGAGTTGGAGTAGTTAATTTTATTGCTTCCAGCTGTCAAAAGACATTGCGCCAACAACAGTTGCGGTCATTCCTTTTGGCCAAGTCAGATCATGCCCCTCTTGGTGTATCTCACCGCCGTAGCCCAGCCCCAGCTCAATAGCTCCTCAGCCGATTACGCCCCCAGGTGCTGGCGTCCGGCACCGCCATTGCTATCAAGGAAGGCTGCTGACTCGGCGGCTCCATCCACTACGCCGTGTTCTTCTCAGGCCTATTGGGCGATGGCATCGTGATGGTGCATGCCCTTGATGAGGCCCATGCCGTGGATATCGTCCTGGCCCAGCACCCTGACGCTCATGTGAAAGCCGTTCCGGCCGCTTCGATCGAGGGCATGAACAAGCACCGCCTTCTGTTTTCTTGGCTGGAGTCGCTGTAAGGCCCAGTGGCCAAAGGCCAGCAATGGTTGGGCGAGAGAGCTCACGCTCGTTGGCCCCGGTTGCTCAGAGCACGATCACTCGGGCGGCTGACCCCCAGATCAGCTGCTGATTGCGGGCCAGTAGCAGGGCCTGCTCACGCGGCAGACAGTGGGGATCGGCGCAGATCTGACCCTCGCCATCGAGGAACATGTGCCGCGCCGTAGTGCTGCTCTTGGCGGCTAGGCGGAACGAGATCAAGCGGATCGGGCAGGCCGGCTCAACGGGACTGGTGGCCATGGCGGTGTGACAAGCAGGACGCGACCACCTCGCCCCGGTGCTGCCTCGGCCCCTCAGACGAGCAGCCAAGGGGCAACCTGCGGAGAGTCTGTTGCTGCTGCTTCCGCCAGAGATGGCAGCTCCCTGGGCCTTAGCCCAACGGCCTGATCTGCATGATCGCCGCGCGCAGCTCGAACCTATTGAGACTTGGCCACCAGCGGAAAGGCAGGAGCTGGTTGTCCTGCAGCACCACCCCATTCACCCGCTGACAGACGCTGTCCCAGCGCCAGTCCACTAGAGCCGCTCCAGCAGCGGTATGCAGCGGCAGCAGCTGCTCCAACCGCCGGCGCAGGAAGGAAGGCCGCAACCGGTCGCAGCACTGCCCCACCAGCTGGTGCTGGCTGCGTCGTTGCCGGATGCGTAGGGCGGCCAGGCTTGCAATGGGAATCACCACGTCGCCAGCTCCATCAGGTGCGTGAGATCGGCCGCGCCGCAGTAGCCGGATCGCGCTGGAACAAACCGTCGAGGTAGTGGCGGCTCACGGCCCGGTCCTTGCAGCCGTGCTGGAACAGGAAGCCAGCAAGCGCTGCCTGCAGCAGGCGGTACTGGTCCCAATTGGGATGGCTGCTGATGAATTCCCGCATCGCCTGGTACAGGTCCTCCGGGAACTCATTAACGACGCTCACGTGGACCGGGAGGTGGCCTGGGATCTGGCTCATGCGTTCATCACGGCAGTGCACCCATCAAGTCACGAGCACCGCAGCGGCGTCAAAGCAGCAAAACCAGTCCGACAAGGCCGTGTCTCTCCGTGAGAAGCGAGGCCTGAACTGCCTTCCTGGCGGCTTGCTGTTCCTCTTGGGCTGGCCAAAATTCCCCACTGCCGCCGGTCAAGAGGAGAGGGCTTTTCCACAGCCGGTGCTGCACTGCTGGCGCCAGCAGCGGGCTCTTGCGCGTTCAACCTGTGGAAAAGTCGCCTTTTATGGCGGGAAACCGCTGAATGCGGGGGAAAAACCCATAGCTCAGCAGCCCTGATCGATTCGCCCGCGCTCCTGCAGCAATACCAATCGGGTTTAGCGAAACACCAGCTCCTGCCTGATCCCCAACTCACAAGCGCCCATTCCCACCATCCAACGGTCCAGCCGCGACCTGGCAACAGCTGCTGTTGTCACTGGGGCAAGGCCCCGGGAGAGTGCCCTTGGGCCTGACCTTGATCGAGGCGCAGAAGTATGCCCGCCGCGCTGAACAGCTGGCGGTGCTCAAGACCTTTGCCGAGGGGGAGCTGCTGCGCCGCCTGCCCTTCCGCAATCTTGTCGGTGGCTCTTTGAGCTTCCCGGCTGAAACCAAGCTTCCTCGTGTTGGCTTCCGGGCAGTGAATGAGGGCTACCGCCAGAGCTACGGGGTGATCAACTCCGATTCGGAGTTTGTGCACCTATTTGGTGGTGATCTCGATGTAGACCGCTCGATCGTTGATCTGCAGGGCCCCGAGGCCCGTGCTGCCCAGACCGAGATGAAGGTGCGCTCCATGCGCCTCACACTTGAGGCGGCGATCATCAATGGCGATGACACCTTTGATCCGCGTGCCTTCAACGGGCTGAGCAAGCGGCTGGCACCTGGAGACGAGCAGACAATCGACAACGGCGGCAGCACGCTCAACCTGCTGGCGCTTGAGGCATTGAGCGACAGCGTGATCGGCTACGGCGGCGACAAGGTGCTGATCGCCAGTAAGGCCGCCCGCCGCCAGATCAGCACCGCCTCCCGTCAGGCCGGCGGCGAGCTGTATGAGGTGATCGACGGCCGCCACTATTTCGAGGGGATCGAGATCCTGCTGGTGGAGGAGGACGCCGAGGGCCATGCCGTCCTCGGTTACGACGAACCAGCTGGCACCACCTCCATCTACTGCTGCGTGCTGGGTGATGCGGCGGTCTGCGGTCTGCAGGGACCGTTTGAGGGCAGGTATGGCATTGCGGTGCGTGATTTCGGGGAGGTGCATGACGCACCGGTGTTCCGCACGCGGGTGGATTGGTACGTGGGCTTTGCCGTCTGCAACCGCAAGGCAGCGGCCCGCCTCTACAACGTGGCGCCCATGCCGCTGGTGCTGCCCTAAGCGCCAGCACTAACCCCGGAGGACTGCCCAGAACCACACATTCATTCCCCATAGGAGCCCTATCCATGACCACCCAAGCCACCCGGCTGCTCGATGCCCAGACGGTGCTCGTCGGCTGGATTAACCATTCGGCAACCGACTGCTACGAACACAGCCGCAGCAGCGGCTCCCTGTCGGGCGCGAGGTCAGCCTCGAGGTCAAGACCACCGATCGCTATGGCCGTTCGGTGGCCGAGGTGATCTCAGAGATCAACATCAATTTGGCGCTGGTGGAAGACGGCCAAGCCTTTGCCTACCGCCAGTACCTCAGTGGGTGTAACGCCAAGGAGTATCTGGACGCTGAATACCGTGCCAGCCGGCGGCGCTATGGGGTCTGGCAGGTGGAAGGCGGCATCACCCGGCCTTGGGACTTCAGGCGAGGTCGCCGCTCAGCCGTCATCCCTGATGGCACCACCCCGGGGGGCCGCCGTTACCGGTGCAGTGAGATCAACTCCTATGAGCGCGCCCAAGAGCTGCTGCGCCAGGGGCATAACTACCTGGACGGAAATGATGATGGAGAGGCCTGCGAAATGTTGCGGCGCTGAACAGCCAACAACAAGCAGCTGAGGCAAGCTGATAGGTGGCTGCAGATCAAAGGAATGCCACGCCTGCGTTACCGGCAGAACCCATTACCGCTTGGCCCAGATGCTCCAGCTGCTGAGCTCTATGGGCCAGAGCAAGCCAACCCGCCTGGTTTGCAAGTAATGGAGCAAGGCAAGCTCGCCGTGGTGCCGCTCTGCCCCTTGTTTGCAGATACGCCAAAAGCAGAAGGCTGATCATTAGTCAAATCAAGGGCTTTTCTTTCGCTTGATCCCACTGGACAACCTGTGGGGAATTGGTACTTTCAAGGAAATTCCATTGAATTCATGCTTACCGGATCCGAATTGCTCGCCAAGGTCAAGGAGCTAGGCGATGTCTCCAAGTCCGAACTCGTGCGCGAATGCGGCTATGTGAGTACCAAAAAAGATGGCACGGAGCGGCTTAACTTCACGGCGTTCTATGAGGCCCTGCTGGGCGCTAAGGGTGTGAACCTCGGCACCGATAGCGCCGGCCGGGGTAAGGGTGGCCGCAGCCTTAGCTATGTCGCAACTGTTCAGGGCAATGGCAATCTGCTGGTGGGCAAGGCCTACACCGCCATGCTCGACCTCAAGCCAGGCGATGAGTTTGAGATCAAGCTGGGCCGTAAGCAGATCAAACTTATTCCCCTAGGCAGCACAGAAGAGGAGTGAGCAGCTGCTAGGCGGCTGCTAGTGAGCATTTGTTGCGCGAATGCAGCCGCCTGCTGTGATCTCTTGCACAGTGAATGCAGGCGCCAGAGAGTTAGGTGCCGGCATGAGCGCCTGTACTCCCTTGCCCGGCCGCTCCAGAAACCCCCGCTCACCCTGGGGGGTTTCTGTTGTCACCCAGCAGGGGTAGTGCTCCTGGAGGCTTGATTCTCAGCGCGGCAACGGACAGAGCAACGGTCCCGGCACGCGGCAGGTGCGCCAGTCGCCGTTGCTGCTGCTTACCTCCACCCCAATCCAGCTGGTGGGATGGTCAGGCTCACTAAGGAGTCCAATCCATTCGATGGCATCAGCGATGGCGTCATCAAGGGAGTCGTACTCACCGTCGAGCTGACCGTGAGGCTGGCATCTGCCGTCGATGAGGCGGTAGCTGCGCTCGCTGGGCTGGTATGCCTTGCGATATCGAGCTGTGGCTCCGCTTGCCTGCATATTTTTTTCTTCTAGAAGCATCACCATGGCCAGCAGCAGGGGGACCTTGCTGTATCGAGCGGAACCTTTTGATGTGTCGTTACAGCTGCTATTCAATCGCGGCTCAGATTTACGC
This sequence comes from Cyanobium sp. BA5m-10, assembly GCF_024346255.1. NCBI lineage: Bacteria > Bacillati > Cyanobacteriota > Cyanophyceae > Synechococcales > Prochlorococcaceae > Cyanobium > Cyanobium sp. BA5m-10. The sequence goes on from NZ_JAGQCP010000031.1 coordinate 14,905, forward strand.
CGCCCAACTGGGTCTGGAGCCTGGCGATGCGTTCGAAATCAAGCTGGGCTGCATGCAGATCGAGCTGCTTGCCCTGGCTGCCGTAGAGAAGAGAGCTGACAAGCAGTTGCTCTTGGTCGACTAGGCCGGCAACTGGCTGAGTTAGTCATCAGATTCGCCACCAAGGCCAGCGCAAGGACCGCTGCCACCTCTGCGGAGCAGGGCTTTCTGCCTGAGGCAACGGCACCCCCTGGCCGCCCCACCACTGCACCAGCTGGCGTAGTGGTTGCTGGCTGGCCTCTCCCCTGCATAGCAGTAACCACAACGCTTCCACCAGCGGGTTGAGCGGCCGCAGCGGCACCAGGCCTGCACCACGCCAGGGGGTAATCGTCAGCAAGGTGAGATCAGCGGGCAGCAGCAATGGCGCAGCCACCAGCTGCTCCAACCAGCGGCCCGGATCAGCGGAGCTGCAGGGGTAGAGCGGCAGCTGGCCGCTGTGCTCCAGAAGCTGATGCAGGCAGGGCTGGTGATCGCGGGGCGGCAGCAGGTAGCCCTGCGGCGGCCAGCGGCGCTTCCCTCCGGCTCCCTTTTGAGCGCCACCACCGCTAGGCCCCGGTGCGGAATTGCCACTGGATTCAAGAGAAGGGCTGTGGAGCAGCAGCAGGGGCCGGCGGCCGAGGGGAATCGCCTCTACAGCTGAGTTGCGGAAGTCAGGCACAAACGCGGCCGGGGTTTGGCATGAATCGCCCGCCACGCTCACAAGCACCGCATCCACACTGCCGGCCACCAGGCGCCGCGCCCACTGAGTTGGCGTGCGGAAGGCAACCTGGGGCCTGATTAACGGATCAACGCTCTCCAGTAATGGGAGGTGCAGAGGATCGCCGGCAGTACGCAGCGGTTGCTTGCAACCAGCACTACCAGCTGGGAACCAGCCGTTAGATATCCAGTCGATAGCAGTACCAGCTCCTGGAGCTGTACGAATAGTCGATCAGTTTGCGTACATCGATAGGGCAACAGTTGCACAAAACAAACCAGGACGAACGCTGCTAATTGGACATTGGCGTTAGAGCATTGAATTGGGTTTTGTTCATAACACCGCAATGGCAGCAGTAATTGGAAATCATCCTCTGCGTTTTCACTTAATGATCGGTGCTGCGCGTAGCGGCAAGAGCACGGCAGCGCGCATTTTGGCCGCACAACTGCAGTGCGCTTTTGGCCAAGAATTGCGTTACATCTCCAGTAGTCAGATCCGCCAGGAGCTCTACGGCGATAGCGCCATCCTCGGCCGTTGGCCGGAGGTGGAAGCGGTGATCCATGAACAACTGCTGGCAGCAATCGCTGCCGGTGAGTCGGTGATCCTGGAAGCCAGCTACGTGCGCCGCGCCTTCCGCCTAGCGATCACCCAGGCGTTGCCCCTGCCGGTACCGGTGCAGTGGATCGGCTGGTGGCTTGACACGCCGGTGGCCCAGTGCCTGGCCTGGAACCGGCAGGGCCCCAATCCATTGCCGGAAGGGGTGATTCGGCGCCATTGCGCCCAGCTACTGCAGGCGGCGCCTGTTCCCCACCGGCAGGAGGGTTTTGCAGCAGTGGTGCGGCTACAGCCGGCTCAAGGCGTGGCTTTGGAGGAGCTGATCACCGCGGAGCTTGGGCGGCTGGATGTTTGCGTGCGGCGCGGTGCTAATCGCGATGCCGCCTACCGGCTGCACGGCTACTCCCGCCTGCTGGATCTTGAGCGGCTGCTTTACCTGATCAAGCTGCTTAGCGAGCACCCGAAACTAACCGCGACGAACTCTGCTGCCGCAGAGGAGGTGGATGGTGAGCTCGAGCAGTTGCTCGCGCCCCTGCCAGCCGGTGGGCTGGAGCAGCAGGCAGCAGCTCTGCTGGCCCGGCTGCATGGCGCTTGTTACGGGGATGCCGCAGCGGTCATGGCTGATCTGCAGTGGCTGGATCAATGCGGCTTTTCCTCTCGCTGGCTGGCCCAAAGCGAGCTAGCGCTACCGGCGATCGAGCCGCCGCCCTGGCCTGAGCGTTGCGCCCGTCCCTGCAGCGGCCTGCCGCGTCTGGCCGATCGCGAGTTCTTTACGCGGGTGTTCACCGTGCTGCGGCACCTGCTGCGCAATCCGCACGATCTGCAGAGCGGCGAGCTGATAGCCGAGCATCTGGCCCACAGCCTCGATAGCGCCACCGGCCAAAGCTGGACTGCTCGCCAGGTCAATGCCGCCCTTAATGAGACGCTGACGCCCTATGGCTTCCGGTTGCCGTATCGCAGTGGTCGCAAGGGCTACGGCCTCGGTGCAGCCCTGCTGAGCCTGCCGGAATTGCGAGAGGTAAGCGAACTGCTGGCGCTGCAGGCTGAGCACCTGGGCGATAGCCGTGCAGCGGCGATCAGCACTGCACTGCAGCAACGTCTGATGTGCATCGATGGCGCCAGCTCCGGCCCGCCGCAGCGCCGCTGGCTGTTGACCACACCCCCGCCACTGGCAACTCAAGCCCGGGGCGGCAAGGGTTCAGCCGCCGCTGCTCCTGCAGCGTCTACTGCCGGAGCTCAGCTTGAGCTCATAGAAGCAGCAATCCGCCAGCGGCAGCGGCTGCTGCTCTGCCACAGCCGTAGCAGCCACAGGCAGGGCAGCCAAGCTCAGGGCAGCCAAGCGGAAGCGGTATGGCCAGTGCAGCTGCTGCTCCACGGCAGCCGCTGGTGGCTTTTGATCGAGCACGACAGCATCGGCCAGCCCCAGGGGCTGCTGCGCTGTCTGGAGCTGGAGGCGGTGCATGTCTTTCAGCGGGAGCAGCGGCGCGGACGCTCTGTTGAGCGTCATTGCGCAGCGATCGCGCGCGCCCAGCTGCTGGAGCAGTGTTGCGGCGGGCTCTGCTTTGGCAACGACCTGCCATCCCAACTCGCCCACAGTCATCCCCCAGTGGATGGTGCTCGGCCCCAACTGGCCTCGTTGCGCCTGCGCTGCAGTCCAGCAGTGATGGCCGACATCCGGCGTGAGCTGGATCGTTTCTAGCCGTCGGCTGTGCGGTTTGCGGCTGCCCTGCCGGGCGACAGCTGGGGCAGGACAGAGCGTGGCAGCAAAGGTCTGCGAGCCGGTGACGACCCGCACTATCCCTATCCGGTAGAGGTGGATCTGCCGGCCTGGGTGCTGGAGCAGGACCAGGAGCTGCGGCGCTGGCTGTTCAGCTATGGCGCCGGAATCCATCTGGAGGCGCCCAGTGAACTGGTGGCTGAGCTGCGCTGCTGGCACCAGGCTGCGCTGCAGACCTACCGGGCCAAAGGGCATGAGGTCGATGGGACGATCGTGAAAACTGGTGGGCTGTTGCTCAAGGGTGCGCCCAGCGGTGGTGCGCAAGCGTTTTGCGACCACCTCCTCTTCCATGACAGCCGGTGGAGGTAGGCAGCGGGCCCGGTAGCTGATCGGATGCAAAGACTCAGGGCCTCCTTGTGGCCGCCGATCAAAGATCGCTGTCTACACTATGGCGTACACACGTGAGGATTGATCTGTGGAGGTCCTGCCCAGCCGCGTGTTCATGAATGGCAACAGCCAGGCGGTGCGCATTCCCGCTGAGTTTCGCCTCAGCAGTGACCGGGTGCAGATCAGCCGCACCCCGAACGGGGATCTGCTGATTCACCCCTGTCCAAGCCAGCGGGGCCAGGCCTTGCTGCAGACGCTCAGTGGATTTGACGCCGACTTTGTGGAGGTGCTGGAGCAACAGCAGGCAGACAAGTTGCCGGTGCAGGACCGAGAGGCCTTGTGATCTACCTGCTCGACACCAACATCCTCATCTACCTGAGCAAGAACCGTCCGCCCCAGGTGGCCGAGCGCATTGATGCCCTCAGCGACGAGGAGAGCATCGCCATGTCATTCATCACCTGGGCTGAGCTGTTGCGCGGAGCAGAGGGCAGCCAGCGGCGGGAGGCCACCTTGCAGCAGCTGGAGGCCCTGAGGCGGCTGGTGCCGGTGCTGTATCCCGCTGGACCTGGGATCTGCGAGCACTACGCCATTCAGGCCACCGCCCTGAAGCGCAAAGCCACTCCGATCGGCGCCAACGATCTCTGGATCGCCTGTCACGCTCTGGCCATCGGCGCCACTGTCGTGAGCCACAACGTCAGTGAGTTCAGCCGGATCGAGGGGCTGCCGCTGGTGGACTGGGCCGCCTGATGCGGCCCGCGGCTGTTGCTTGGTTGCGGCAGGTCATGGGCACTGGCGATCACCCCACCCGGTCTGCCCCGGTGCCAGCCCAGCCATTGCCGCAACCCTCTTTCCCTGCCGCTGGGCTTTCCTGCGACAGCTCTCTGGTGATCATTGCCCAGCAGGCCAAGCTGGTAGTGGGTTATATGCAGCCATGGCCCAGCAGAACAATGGATGCGGTATCGGTTGCGGTGGCCTGCTGGCTTTGCTGGCCCTGGGGTTTGTACTGGCCTACTGGCATTTCTTTCTGATTGCGGCCGTGCTGGTGGCAGCTATCACAGCGGTTGTCTATGCCGCTCTGCTCCACAACCAGCAACAGCTCAAGCTGCTCATGCAACAGGTGGAACAACGTTTTCGCCATGACCCCTGCGTGGTTCAGCAGCGGTTTGGGGCAATCGACGCTCTCAACGTGGCCGGTGATCTCTACAGCCCCAGGATCAATGTGGTGTGCCGCACGCTTGACTCAGATAGCAACTATCGCCATTCGAGCGTTATCTCCACCAGCATCAGCCCGCCGGGGGAGCGCAGCCGGTTGCGGGCAGCCAGCGGTGTTACCACCTGGCTGCAGAGCGCTGGGATCAGCCTGCTCGATGACCTCTCGGTAGAGGCCAAGGCGGTGCGCGCTGCCATGGCTTGCCTCAAGGAGCGCCATTGGACCGCCGATGCGCTCACCAAGCTGGCTGGGCTGACGTCAGCGCTGGTGGAAACACTGGAGAAAGCAGAGGGCAATGAATTGCTCGAATCGGCGATTCCCCAGTTGCAGCAAGCGCTGACTGCCTTTGAGGCGGAGGAGTACAAGCTGCAGCAGGCCCATGCCAGCGCTGCCGAGATGCTGCGCAAGCTCAATGACTTCCTAAGCGTGCCGGCCAGCATCCGGCCGATTCTCAGCTTCGATCTCGATCAGCTGTTTGATCCCCAGCGCTTCTCTGACCTCGAGCAGTCGTTTTCTGAGGTGGTGCTGCTGAACGATGCCTTCCGCCAGCTATCAGAAGAGCGCCTGGCCTGAGCCGTCAGCGCAACCAGCCCCTGGCCGTTGCCAGCCGTGAGGCCTCCTGCACCGCCTCAATGCAGCGCTGGGCGCGGCGTTTGGCATCGTCCTGCCCCTGGGCCCGCAATACATACGCCTCCATCGCCTCCGGCGTTTCGATCAGAGCCAGCAGGCCAGCGGTTCGTGCAGCTAATGATCCAGCAGCAAGCAGACGGCTCACCAAGCCCAGGTCCCAGAGCTGCTCCGCGGTGGAGCCGGGTGCAAGCAGCTCCTGTCGAAGCACTTCCAGCAACTGCTGCTTCAGTGCATCAAGTTGCCCAGGCCGCAGCCGGCGGCTGTTGGGTAGCCCTTCCGCTCTCCCCGCAGGGATCACGGTTGGACGATCCGGCGCATGCTCCACGCTCCAGCTCAGGCCCGTGCCCGGAACTCCCACCGTGGTGCGCGCACCACCACTTCGGGCGACGGGGATATTGAACGAGGCGCCTCGCCCGCCCACTGAGATCGAGCTCAATCCACCCTTGCTGAAATTGAAGCGCAGCGGGCCCAGGCGGGTGGAGCGGCGGAAACGGAAGCCCATGGCGCCGGCCTAAACCCCCTCGAATTCCGAGAAGAAGTCCTCATCCAGCCGGTGCACCACATAGGTGTCCTTCACCGAAACGCCCACGCCAGCGGTGATCATGAGCAGGGTGAGACGGTTGCCATCAATCAGCACAATCCGCTTGTCCACAAGCCCATTGGCATAATCGCGGGCATCTTTGCTGAAACCGGACGTGGTGAGGAAGACGCCTTTGCTGGCGCCTACCCCACCCATGGCGCCGTAGAAGGCTTGGATCAACGGTCGCCCGATCGTCTGCTCCTGGTAGCGCTTGGCCTGGATGTAGATGCTGGCCAGACCCAGGCGGTCTTCATGGATGCGGCCATCGATGCCGCCATCGGGTCCGCGTTGTACTCCCTGGCGCGACTCGGGGCCGACGCCATAGCCAAGGGCACCAAGAAGCTGGAGCACCAGCGCCTCGAAGGCTTCTGGGCTGATCGCCTTCACCCTCTGCAGCAACTCCCCGCGCACATCGGCTTCCAACTGACTGATGCCTGCGGCGATCTGCTCCTCCGGGGTGACATCAGCCTCGGGAGCGGCCTCTGTAAGGGGTGTGCCATCAGTTGCTTCTGACTTGTCTGTTCCCCAGGCTTCCTCCCAGCCAGGGAATTGTTTGAGCCTGGAGAGGGTGACAGGGCCTGGTTCAGCAAGCAGCTGCCGGCCGCGCTCATCGAGTTGCACCCAGCCGCGTTTCGGGGTGGAAAGTGCCTGGGCTTTGCGTAGGTAGGTGGCGGCCCAAAGGCTGCGATTACGGAACTTCGGCTGTCCACTGGGGATGGTTTCGGCCAGCTGTTCTGCAGTGAGTCCGGAGACATCCATCATGCGCTGGATCACCGCCTTGACGTGGTGGGGCTCCCCGTCGGTCACGGCCTCCAACATGGGCCGCATCAGCTCGTGATACTTGGGTAAAGGTAATTCGATCATGCAACTTGGGCCTCTGCGCTGAGATCGATGCCAGGGGCAAGGGCATCAGCAAGGACGGATTCAAGGAAGCGGCGGCTGTCTTGCTCGGTCACAGTGATTTGGGCCTCCAGTTGATCGCAGAGGTTCATCAGCTCCTCAACCTTCGCGACGATTCGGTGCTGCTCGGCGAGTGGAGGGAGGGGAATAAGGAGTGCTTCCAGCTTTCCTTTTGTAATGTGCTGAAGGCCGACACCTCCGTGCGCCTTGGAAATCATCTCGTCGAGTCGGCCGTTGATTGCCAACCGAAGAAAAGATGCGATGAAAGACTGGGTCTTGAAATCGCATCGAAATATATGCTGGTTCAGAACCGCTGGCCCGCGCTCCCAGATAAACGCTCCAAAGGACGTTCCAGGAGTACCAGACCAGCTTATTAAGAATGAGCCGTCATCAATCAGCGAGCGTTCCCGTGCAATGACGGGGTCACAGAAGTTAAACGCCGCATTTATATTGTTTGGATTCTGGATTCTTACGATACGCAGGCCTGTGGTTCCCCAATCAGTCGACTTGAACGCCATTCCGTTCAGAAGGTTTAACTGGTCGCCAATTTGAATCCATTCCCAGTTACTGGGCAGATTAAATGGATCGGCCGACTCATACTGTCTCTTGATGCATTTAGGCTTTTCATCACTGGGTGCTTGCTCCACCAGCTTGCCGCGCACCGCAAGATCGAGGATGAAGCGGCGTAGACGAGGAAGTGCATCGGGTGCTTCGCTGATCCGCTCGAAGTGCTGCAGGAGCTGCTTGGCGTTCATCGCAGCAGCGCCTCGGCCAGGATCACCTTGAGCTGATCGCGCAGGCCGGCCGCCTTCTGTTCGTCCAGTTCCAGTTGGGCCAGCAACTCGGCTGGGTCGCCGTGGTCATCGGCCACGGTGTGGGGGTTTTTGAAGTCGAGGTTGTAGTTGCGGGCCTTAATCGCCTCGATCGGCACGCTCCAAGCCTGCTCGGTTTCCTGGCGGTTCTGGCGCTCGGCTCCACCCCACCAGTCCACGCAGTCCTGGAAATGCTCCACCCGGATCGGCTTTGTCATCGAATAGGCCTTCTGGCCCGGTGGCACCCGGTGCTCGTAGAACCAGATCTCTTTAGTCGGCTCTCCTTTTTCAAAGAACAGAAGGTTGGTGCCGATGCTGGCGTAGGGCTTAAAGACCGAGTTCGGCAGCCGCACGATCGTGTGCAGGTTGCACTCCTCCAGTAGGTGCTCCTTGAGGCGGGTCTTCACACCTTCGCCGAAGAGGGATCCATCCGGTAAGACGATCGCGGCCCGCCCGCCTGGCTTCAGTAAACGGATGAACAGAGCCAGGAACAAATCGGCGGTTTCCCTGGTGCGGAACTGCACCGGGAAGTTGTCCTGAATTCCATCCTCCTCCTGCCCTCCGAAGGGCGGATTGGTCAAGATGATGTCCACCTGGTCGCTCTTGCCATAGCTGGCATAAGGACGGGTGAGGCTGTTGTCATGCTCCACAAAGCTGGGATCTTCAATCCCATGCAGGAGCATGTTGGTGATGCACAGCATGTGGGGCAGCTGCTTTTTCTCCATCGCCCGCAGGCCTGCCTGCATCGCCTGTTCATCGGCAACCGTTTTCACCGAGTGATCACGCATGTGCCGAATCGAACAGGTAAGGAAGCCATCTGTGCCTACTGAGGTATCCAGCAGCAGTTCACCGGGTTTCGGGTCAATGCGGTCCACCATGAAGCTGGTGACACCACGAGGTGTGTAGTACTCCCCTGAATTGCCAGCACTTTGCAGGTCATTTAGTAGTTGCTCATAAATATCACCAAAGTGCTTACGTTCGCTCAGATTATTGAAATCGACCTCATTGATCTTGTTGATCACCTGCCTAAGCAGCTGCCCAGACTTCATGTAGTTGTAGGCGTCTCGGAACACCTCTCGCACCACCTTGCCTCGATTTGGGTGCGATCCCTTTAGGGGCATCTCCTTGAGATAGGTGAAGAGCTCCTGGTTAATGAACTCCAGCAGTTCATCCCCGGTAATGCCCTCTGGATCCTTGGCCCAGTGGCGCCATTGCAAGTGGGTGGGGATTGGCGAGCTGAAGCTCTCCTCCATCACCTCAAGCTTGAGGTCCTGGTCGTCGATGATCTTCAGGAAGAACATCCAGCAGAGCTGGGATAGGCGTTGGGCGTCGCCATCGACACCCACGTCCTTGCGCATGATGTCCTGGATGGACTTGACCGTGGTTCGTGCCGACATCGCTCAGGCCGCCTCCGCATACAGGCAATCCTGCAGATCATGCACCGCCTTCTGGAAGCCGGCCCTTGAGCCGAACCCCTGGATCAACTCGAAGGCAGTCCCCAGGGTGGTGAATGGGGGGATTTCGAGGATCTTCACATTGTCCAGATCGCCCACTACCCCCTCGTCTTGGTACTTCTCGAGCAGGGCTTCCAAGACCGCCCTCGCTTGGGGCCCGTAAAGGCTGAACACATCCTTCCTAACCCGGGCGGCCCGCTCACGCCGGGTGAGGGGTGGTTGATCGAAGGCGATGTGGCAGATCAAATCGAAAGGATCCAGGTCTTTGCCTACCTCCTCCTGCAGTGGCTCCAGCAGCAGTCCCTCTGCCGCCAGTTCATCAATGATCGATTGCTTGCGTTCTTCTCCCCGCCAGCGGCGCAGGAAAGCATCCAGGCTGGCGTACTGCTCCCTCACCGTCTTGCGGCTGTAATCCCGCAGCGACTCGGTGACGAGCTTGCCGTTTTCATCCAGGTACTCCACTCGCTCGGTGAGGACGGAGACCGCCTTCCCCTTGATGTAATACTTCCGGTTTTTCTCGCCCGGCGGGACCGGTGGAAACGGGTCATCATCTAGTTCGCCAACAGTCGTGTCCTCGCCCTCTTCATCGATGGGGTCCTGGCTGTCTTCCCTATCAGGTGGATTTGGAACATCCGGAGGGAGCGGAGAGTCGTCTTCCCCAGGTTCATAGATCTGTACCGGCTCACCATCGAAGTCAGGATCAGCAAAGTGATTGGTAGCTTTACGGAAGTCCACCAGGGTGAAGTAGTACTTCTCGCTGTCGGCATGTACACGTGTGCCTCGACCCACGATCTGCTTGAACTCGGTCATCGAACCCACTTCCCGGTCCAACACAATTAGTCGGCATGTCTGGGCATCTACACCCGTGGAAAGCAAGCGTGAAGTCGTAACGATTACCGGATAGGCCACCATCGGATCAATGAAATTATCAATGTCTTTCATCCCTTCTTCATCATTTCCCGTGATCCGCATCACGTAGTGGGAATTCGCCTTCACTAGATCCTGATTCTCGTTGATCAGTGCCTGCCTCATCAGCTGGGCATGCTCGGTATCTACGCAGAACACTATGGTTTTCTGGAAGCGATCGCCACTGGCTCTGAGGTAGTTGCTGATCCATTTAGCCACCCGGCTTGTGCGCTCGTCGATGACCAAGGTGCGATCGAAATCCTTCTGGTTGTAGATGCGATCGTCTATTTCATAGCCACGGTCATCCACTTCACCTCGCTTCGGGCGGTAGCCCTGCACGTCTACATCCAGGTGGACGCGGATCACCTTGTAGGGAGCAAGGAATCCATCTCGTATGCCCTGCTTGAGAGAATAGGTATAGAGAGGTTCGCCGAAATAATTAATGTTGGATACATATTTTGTTTCTTTTGGCGTTGCAGTCAGACCGATCTGGGTGGCATCCGCGAAATACTCCAGGATCTCTCGCCAGGCCGAATCTTCTGCTGCGCTGCCACGATGGCATTCATCCACCACAATCAGATCAAAGAAGCCCGGTGAAAATTCCTTGTAAAGCTTCTGCCTCTCCTCGGGTCCCGTAAGCGCTTGATATAGACCTAAGTACACCTCGTAGGAGCTGTCCACTCGGCGCTGGCTGTTAATGGCTGTTGCGATCGTCTCCAAGGAACCATCGGCCCGCTCAATCGTCTTGGAGGCGGTGCTTAGCTTTGCCATCGCTGGACCGAATGGCCTGAAGTCATTCACCATCGTCTGGTTGATCAGCACGTTGCGGTCGGCCAGAAACAGGATCCGCTTTTTCTGCTTGGACTTTCATAGCCGCCAGATGGTCTGGAAGGCGACGAAGGTCTTGCCGGTACCGGTCGCCATGACCAGCAAGATGCGCTTCTGTCCTCTAGCAATGGCTTCCACTGCTATCTGGATCGCATTGATCTGGTAGTAACGAGGATCTTTTTTGCTGCCACCATCGAAAAATGGCTGCAGCGCCACCCTCTCCTGCTCAGGCGTCAACCCCTTCCAGTGGCAATAGTTATGCCACAAGGTCTCTGGGCTCGGGAAAGCCTGGAGAGTCAATGTGCTTTCCAGCTGCTCGCCTTGACCTGTGCGATCGTGGAACACGAAACCGTCGCCATTGGAGGCAAACACAAAAGGTGTCTGCAGCGAGTCGGCATAGGCCAGGGCCTGCTGCATCCCATCACCAAGGGCATGGCTGTTGTCCTTGGCTTCAATGACAGCGATCGGTACATGCTGATAAAGCAGCACATAGTCCGCCCTACGGGCACGGCCCCGGGTCACCATCCGCCCGCGGACGATGATTCGACCCGCTGTGAAGGAGTGCTCCCGCAAGATGTGCTCTTTCAGCCATCCCGCCTGATGCAGAGCCGGGGTAATGAACCGGTCGCAGATATCGGTTTCACTTAGATCCTTCTTATTCACTGCAGTCCCCTGAGCAGCGTGTGCTGAGGCGGCAGGCAGGCCTTACTGCTGAGCTGCGGCGCTTGGCCTAGCAATGGGGCTCCAGGGGTTCCGGCGCTTCCAATTGTGGTGGCTCAGCTAATTGGCGCCACCTTTCGCAGCCCTCACCGTTTATTTCGCCTGAGTTGCCTGGCCTGAGTTCCTCATCTGACCAGGTGCCTCAGCCGGGATTCGTGGCCCTTGGTCGACCTTGGGTTGGCCTGCCACAAGGGCTACCGGGAGGAATTGGCTTGCCACTAGGCCGTCAAACACCCACCTAAATCCCTCGTCCAGTCCTCGCGCTGCCTCAAGGATCTAGCCATGCGCCCCGTTGGGGCGTCCTTGTCACATCCCTGCGGCAGGCCGTTGGGGGTGGGGTTCTCTGCCGTCCCCAGATGGCTGCCCCGCTTTCCCGCTCTGCCCTCCGTGCCCGTGATGCCTTGGTGCTCGAGCACCTCTCCCTGGCAGATGCCGTTGCTTCAGCTGTAGCCCGCCGCTTCTTCCCTTTGGTTGAGCGGGAGGATCTGATCCAGGTGGCTAGAGAAGCCCTGCTCCGTTCAGTGCTGCGCTGCAAAGCAGGTGAGCCGGCGGAGCCCTATCTGCGCCGCTGCATCTCAGGTGCCCTGCAGCATCACCTGCGCGATCGTGTGCGGCTGGTGCGCATTCCACGCCGGCTGCATGAGCAGGGTCTGTGCCCCCTGGGTCACATCAGCCTTGATGGCCACGCCGTTGGCGAGCCGTGCCTGCTCGATCAGCTAGCGGCCCCAGAGCAAGAAGCAGCCGGCCCCGCTGATGATTTGGCGCTGGAGCAGCTTGTAGATCAGCTGCCTGCGCCGCAAGCCACGGCCCTGAGGCTCACCATCCTTGAGGGCCTGTCGCTACGGCAGGCGGCAGAGCAGCTGCAAATCAGCGCCATGTCGGTGCAGCGGGCCCAAAAGAAGGCAATCGAGTCCCTGCGGAAGCTGCTCCAGGCCTGAGGCCTTGGGCCGCCTCTGGCGGCCTTAACCCCTTGCTCCACCCACTCGCGCCTGCTCAGGGTTCCGCTGCGGTCCGTACAGACACAAGCTTTGATTCCTTGTCTTGCCCACCAGTGGCTTGCTCCGGGCTTCCTCAGTCTGAGGCATTCCTGCGTCATGCCTCCGCTTCGGGAAGTCCCTTCGCTGCGCCCCATGGCGCCGATTTCATGGCTTCTCGTTCAGCTGCCGCCTCACCGTTCTGCAGGCCTGAGGAAGATCCGTTCCTGCTGCTCGAATCCACGCTGCGCTCGATGGAGGAGATCCTGCGCCGTAGCCGCGGGTTGCCGCTGCGCCGCACCTGGATCGAGCAGCCCTATGGAGAGGAAGAGATCACGATCCTGGAAGAGGAGGTGATCCCCGCGATCCAGCAATGCCTGGCGCGGGTGGATGAGCTCGATGAGCGGCTGCTGGCCCAGCAGGAGCTCTTGCAGCGTTGCCAGCTGGAGGCTGGTCGTGAGGCGCTGGCTGAGTTGAGGCTGCAGATGGCCTGAGGCCCAGGGCCCGCCGGGAGCACTGATCCCGGCTTCTCTCCTTTGTTGCGTGCAGTGCGGCAGTGGGCTCACTCCGCATCTAATCGAGGCCCAGCTCAGGTCGTCTGGTCATGCCGGCGGTAGCTAAGGCAGAGCGGGTTGGCGGTGGTCCACAGCGCCGGAGAGCACTTCCCCGATGGTCCGCCCCTCGGCCAGCAGCCACCAGAGGCGGTGGGCTGACAGAGCCACAGCGTCAAGGCTAAGGCGAGCACCTGAGCGGTGACCTTGACCCCGTGGCTCAGGGGCGTGGAGGGGGGCGTTTCTTCTCCAGTTCGCCATGGAAGCCACCACCAATCCCTGCCGATCCCGTCAGCGCAAGCCACAGCGCCGTCATCCAGTGCAGGTCGCCCAGCAGCTGGTGCTCTTCTCCCTGCCGGTTCCACAGCCGATCGGCTGCTGCTGGGATCTGATCTGCCCAGAGGCCGGCTGGGAGGAGCCCCTGCGCTGGGCCGTCTAGGGCCGAGCTCAGATCGAGGCCGCCAGCAGATCTGCGGCCTTGCTCAACTCACTCGCGCTTGCTCGGGGATTGCGCGGCGGCCGCTGGAGCGTCTGCTTGCTGCACAGACCTCCGGTGGTCGAAGTAGAGAGGCGTCAACTTTGCTGGCAGAGGGGGGAACGCCAAGCCCAAACACCTCCAAAACCCTGAGTCGGAGTAGGTCCCAAACTGCTCCTCACAGTCCTGAATGGCCGCCAGCAAAGCATTTAAACGCCCCGAATGTTCGGGGTGTCATCAGGGTGGGCACCAGACAGCCTGAGAGCACTGGGAGACGGAACAGGATCATTGACGACGCTGAAAATCTGGTTGATCTTCTTCAGATATAAGTGATTATAAGTAGTCGCGAGAACCAGCTCTTTTCAAAAGAAGAATCAAATGAACGGTTAATCACACTAGTTCCTGCAAGAAGCTACCGCAATGATTCAACATCCTGCTCTTGCTTTTGTCAGGCTACTGACGATCACTTAACCTCTGTCATTTGTGCAATGACTAGAGCGCGAGGATCAGCACTGCCATGTATAAATTATTGCTAGAAGTTACACGCCATCAAGAAATTTAACGCCCACTTAAGGCATCATACTCTTGCTTGATCGCCAGCACTTCTGCAAAGCCATCCCTCATTTCACGTCGTCGCGAATATATTTCTAGCGGTTGTGTTTCGTAATTTGATGCTTTCTTGAGATTCTCTGGTACAGCTAAAAACTCATAGCACTTGTGAATTGCCGTCCAAGCCTCTTCCGCGTATTGAGAAAGATCCTTGCTTTCTCTCTGTAGAATTGCAATAGACTTCTCAAGCGAAGCCCTATTCGCTGCGAGGAGTTCATTAGTTTGGGACGCTTTATACGTGGTCTGCAACGGCTCCAGTGATTTATGTATCTGTGCAACGCTTTCATCAGCCCATATTGCCTCGGGATAGTTCTCAAAAATTATAGAGCAGACTTTCTCGTCAAGTGAATTTGATTCTAGCATATCGATACCTTTTTCCTTGATAAATTTATCGATTAGTAGGCTAAGCAATTTCTCGGAGAGTTGATCAGAAGAAAATGGCTTGATATCCTTAATAGAGTGACTGTTCTGAGAGGAGTCGATGGTTTTGACTCGAACACCATTCCTAATTCGTTCGTCCCAAAAGATTGATTCATAGCGAATCCCAATATATGGAAACGTCTTATTGGAATCCAAAAAGATTTCTCTAAATTTAAAACATGTTACGGGATCGTCTCGCAAGACTCCAAATTCATCCTGGTATTGACTTGCCACACGATCAACCAGTATTTTTGCAGAGAGAATATTTCTTTTCAAGGATCTGGCTCTCACAAAGTAATATATCCCAATTAAGCATCCGACTACCAGAAAGAATGGCCAGGCGACAATTAGCAATATTCCTACTACAAAGAAAATGAATATAGCTATTATGAGCATACGGCCTGAGACTTCTTCGGTCGCCATTTCAAGGGGATCCACTCATATGCTTATACGATAACCCATGTACTGATATGAAGAGCGAGTTGGCCCTTTCATTGGAATCCCAGTTCTGCACCAGGTTTTAGTTGCGTTCCGCCAGCTGGAACCACCCTGCAAGCCATCACCCTCTGATGCTCATGTTTGCGGTGTTTTCAGCGATTAATGCGGGGCTGGCGGTAGCGCCCCTCTGAGTGGTGTAACTCAGGCGGTCCTGTGACCCTTTCCGGAGGGTGAACAGGTGCAGTCAAAGGGTGACTGCTTGGAAGCTGATTGCGCAGCTCCGTTTATCCACTATGAACCCTGATCGCTGAATTGGCAACTCAGCGATCAATGTGTTTTGTGTAGATCGAGGGAGGAGCTGGTGCCTTTCAGCTGATGGGTTCGTCTGGCTGGGCGGACGGATCAGCATCAGTGAGCTCCAGGGCCTCTTCTGGCTCCGGGATCTTGGCCATCGTGGCCTCTGAGAAGAAGCGGCGGCGCTCCAGCTGCCATTCCTCCTGCTGCTCCAGCAGCTGGCTGCCCACCAACCGCTCGATCGCAGCGTCGTTGGGGAAAATACCGACCACGTTGGTGCGGCGTTTGATCTCCTTGTTCAGCCGTTCCAGCGGGTTGGTGCTCCACACCTTCCGCCAGTGCTCCTGGGGGAAGTGCAGGAAGGCCAGCACGTCGTCACGGGCGGCGTCCATCACCGGCACAGCGGTGGGGAACTGCTTGCGCAGCATCTCGGTGACTCGCTGCCAGTGGGAGCGCACCTGATCGGGGGCCTGGATGACGAACACCGCTTTCATGGCAGCGGCCACCATGTCCTGGCCGGCTTTGGGAACGTGGC
>NZ_JAGQCP010000032.1:0-30094 GCF_024346255.1 Cyanobium sp. BA5m-10
GATCCCCGGATCCTGATGGCCAACAACGCCTTCACCCAGCTCACCGGCTACCGCATTAGTGAAATCAAAGGGCAGGGGGCCAACCTGCTCAAATCCGGCCGGCATGACAACGCCTTTTACAAGCGGATGTGGGATGAGGTGCTCCACAAGGGCTTCTGGAAGGGCGACATCTGGAACCTGGTACTCAGCGGTGAGATCAGATGCCATCACCTCAACATCTCCACGGTGCGCGACGAGAGCCTCGAGCCCCAGTACTACGTAGGCATGCTGCAGGCCGTGCACTTCATGGCTCAGCACGACATCCTAACCGGGTTGGCAAACCGCTCGATGCTGATGGAGCAGCTGGAGCGCCATCTCGCCCTAGCCAAGCGCCATGGCCGCGGTGTGGCCCTGCTCTACCTCGATCTCGACGGCTTCAAGTCTGTAAACGACCAGTTCGGCCACAAGGTGGGCGAACTGGTACTGAAGATGGGCTGGAAACTGGTGGAGGCCAGCCGAGCCCCCTGCCCCCTTCCTCGGTCTGGACAGGGCCATTGCGATTTCGGCCAGCGTCGGCGTCGCCCGCTTTCCGGAGCACGGCAACACAAGCGAGGAGCTGCTGGCAGCAGCGGATAACTCCATGTACACAGCTAAGCGGGCAAAAACCAATCCTGTGCAGCTGAGTCGTGCCTCCCAGCCTCAGGCACCCGCTAGCTCAGGCCTGCTCCAGACGCTTGACGATCAAAGCCATCAGGGCCAAGGAACCAGCAAGGGCAATCAACAAGGCGATGGTCATAGCTGACGCGTCTATTACTGCAACAATTATCGCCGCTGAAGGGTCAAAGCCATCCACCTTCTGATGTCATTTTTGCTGGTTGCTCCATCGGCACCTGGCAACCTCGAGCTCTGCGCCCAATGGCGCTCAGCCCGAGGTGCAGAAAAGGCGAGCATCGCCAACCGGCTTGGGGCAAGCAACGGTCTCACCAAGAACACAAAGCTGGCCGAGGCTCAGCCCAGCGACATCAACAGCCTTTATCGCATCCCCGACATCCAACGGCTCTGCCGCAACTCCTAAGCAACTCAGCACCAATCCATGACCCTGAAGCTCTATGGCGGCGCCCGCAGCCGCGCCTCCATGCCCCGCTGGTATCTAGAGGAGAAGGGGATTGCCTACGACTGGATTCAACTCGACATGGAGGCAGGCGAGCACAAGAGAGAAAACTTTTGTGCCATCAACCCCTTCGCCAAGGTGCCAGCGCTGGTGGATGAGACCCTGCGCGCACCAGGCGGCAAACCGCTGCAGCTGTTTGAAAGCGGCGCAATCCTGCTGCATCTGGCCGATCACCACGCCAACGAATTCACTGGCACGGCAGCTGAGGTGGCAGCCCAGCGGGCATTGGCAAACCAGTGGATCCTGTTTGCCAATGCCACCCTGGCCGTGGCGCTGTTTGTGCCTAGCAACCGGGAGCGGGAATTCCCGCAGCTGATGGGGGTGCTCGATGGGCTGCTGGCAGGCGGCCGCTCCCTGCTGGCAGGGCCCTGGGGCGATCCAGCCTGGAGCGTTGCCGACTGCGCCGTAAATGCCTACCTGGCCTATCTCCCGATCTTCTTCCCCCAGATCGACCTAACTCCCTACCCCAACGTGCAGGCCACGATTGCCGCCACCCAGGCCCGGCCGGCCTACCACCGCGGCATGGGCAGGGCTTGAACTCGGCACGAAGCGCTGCTGCAACAAGCGTCAGCTTTGACTGGCGGGGCCAGCGGCTGCAGCTGCTGGGAGCCAAGGCGGCATGGGATCCCCAGCGCCGAAATTTATTAGTGGCGGATTTGCATCTAGGCAAGGCGGAAACCTTCCAGGCCCATGGCATTCCCCTGCCCAGCGATGGCGACGGCGCGACCCTCAATGGGCTCCTGGAGTTGGCCCATCAGCTGGAGCCCCAGCAGGTGGTGGTACTGGGAGACCTGATCCACAGCCGCTTAGGGCTCACCGGCGAACTCCGCGCCAAGCTGACTGCCCTACCGGAGCTGCTGGGCTGCCCGCTGCGTCTGATCGGCGGCAACCATGAGCAGGGCAGCTGGATCGAGGGGCTGCCGCAGGAGCCCTCCCAAGCCCTAGGCCCCTGGTGGCTGAGCCACATTCCAGAGCCGCGGGCGGGCATGCTCAACCTCTGCGGCCACCTGCATCCAGTGGCAGTGGTGGGCCGGGGTACCGATCGGCTGCGGCTGCCATGCTTCAGCTATTGCGAAGCCAGTGAGCGCTTAGCCATGCCAGCCTTCGGGCTCTTGACGGGAGGCCATCCCTGCTCCCAACGTGATCGGATCTGGTTGGTGGCCGACGGCGCCGTCGTGGATTGGACGCAAGCACCCCCCAGCAGCAATCGGGCCGCCTGAGCCCCAGGCCCCGCCGCCCGTTGTGGCGATACAAGCGGATGCTCACGGTGGCTCTGCCGGCAGGCTTTCTCACCTTTTTGGTGGCCATTGCCCCACCGCTGCCCGGGTCCGGCCCCCGGGCCGGAGCACCCCTACTCACCCGCGCCGACGACCAACCGTTCCGCTACCAGCCGGACGACAGCACCTATGCCCTCGACTTCGATCCCCGTGCCGTGCAGATCGACCTGCTGGAGGGCTGGGATCGGGAACAGGAGGCCTACGCCGACAGCCAGGCCCTGGCCTTCTTTTCGGGGCCGATGTACGAGCGCCACGTCGATGCGGGCGGGCGGGAAATCACGGTGCCGCTGGGCGATCTCAAGCTGGGCGATCGCATCTGGCGCGGCCGCAACCGCACCGCTGCCCGCCAGCGGGCCTTTGTGGGCATCCGCCGCGATGGGGGCGTCGACTTCGGCTTCGGCGAGCTGACGGCCGATCGCGCCCAGCGCTACGACAGCTTCATCGGCGGGCTTCACAGCGTCTACAACGACCTGGAGCGGCCGCCGGCCAGCTATCGCGGTGCCTACAGCATTTCGATGGGCCAGCAGATCCGCTATTTCCTACCCAGGATCCGCATGGTGATCGGCCTGCGCCCCGACGGCCGGCTGGAGGTGCTGATGAGCCGCGATGGCCTCACCCTCGAGCAGACCCGCTCCCTGGCGCGGCAGCGCGGGCTGCGGGCCGCCTACCTGCCCGACCACGCCTCCAAGAGCCGTTTCATCATCCCCGGCAAAAAGGGCTTCAGCGCGGCTGACGCCAACTGGATCAGCGGTGGCGCCACCAGCTTTGTGCACGTGCCCTACCTGCTGCGGCTGAGCCGACGCAGCACCACCCTGCAGGGGTCGCTGCTGGCCAGCATGGCGGGGCGAACGGCGGCGGAGGGCTGCGGCAATCCCTTCCAGTGCGGCCAAACCCTCGGCGGGCAACTGGTGGACCGGGCCCTGGCCGGCTTCAACCGGCTAATGGAGCAGGGGGTGGAACCCATCGCCCAGCTGATCTGGGCCCCTCGTGGTCCCCGGGATCCCCTGCGGGCCAACGCCAAGGCCCCCCTGCGGGAGCCGCCGATCAGCGCGGACCCCCTGGCCCTGCGCCAGCGCCAGGAGCAAGCCGCCGACAGCCCGGCGATCACCGGGGTGGAGTTCGAGACCCTCGGCCTGCCATCCGACCTCTCCCAGCCCCTGGTACTGCCAGAAGGCGTAGAACTGCCTGAGGAGGGAGCCGCGGCCGCGGACGGGTACGCCTCGCCAGCGGATCCAGGAGCGCCAGGGGCCGCCGAACTGGAGGGCGCCGAACCGGCGGAAGCACCATTGGATTCGGCGGTCGGCCCCACGGGCCAGATCACCACAGGGGCTCCCCTGCCGGGAGCGCCGCCACCACCGGGCCTGCCAGTGCCAGAGCCCTGATCGGCTGATACCCCTGCTTCAGCCCGCTGCCGCCAGGGCTCGCACCACATCGCCCCTGGTGAGCACACCCACCGGGTGGCGCTCGCCATCCAGCACAAACAGACGTTGGGTGCTGCGCTCATGCAGCAGGCCAGCCGCCGCCGGCAAGGGCAGCTCGGCGCTGCAGCTGTGGGGGTGTTGGCCCATCACCTCGCCCACGGTGCTGCCGAGCACCTGGTGCACCTCCTTGTCCCAGTTGAGCGGATTGCGCAGGTAGATCACCGCATCGAGCAGCATCACGTAGGGGCCGGGCTGGAAGCCGCTTTCGCGCACCATCAGGTCTTGCTCGCTGAGCTCGCCCACCAGGGCGCCACTGCCATCCACCACCGGCAAACCGCTGATGTGGTGCTCGCTCATCAACTGCACGGCCTCCTGCAGGGGACTGTCCGCTATGACACTCAACACCGGTGCAGACATCACGGCGGAAACCAGCTGTTGCACCACGGGCCAAACAAGACGACTGGAGCCATTCTGGGGCCGAGCACGGCAGACACGATGGCGACGCAACGGATACGCCAACTGGCCGACGGCCTCACCGTGGCCCGGGCTGTGTTGGGACTACCGCTGATCGTTGCCCTGGCGGGGGGCCAACCAGCCCTGGCCTGGTGGCTGCTGCTACTGGGCGGCTTGAGCGACTGGGCCGATGGCGCCCTGGCACGCCGGGCCGGCGGCGGCTCGGTGTGGGGAGCCCGCCTCGATCCCCTCACCGACAAAATCCTGATCAGCGCGCCGCTGCTGTGGCTTGGAGCGGAGGGGATCCTGCCCCTGTGGGCGATCTGGCTGCTGCTGGCCAGGGAACTACTTATTTCTGGCTGGCGCGCCGCTGAAGCCAGCGGCGGCCCGGCCTCCTGGAGCGGCAAGCTCAAAACGATCCTGCAATTCGCCAGCCTGCTGCTGCTGCTCTGGCCCAACGGCTGGGGTTTCGGACTGGCGGCAGCATTCCAGACCGCTGGCTTCTGGCTGTTCTGGCCGTCGTTGCTGCTGGCGCTGAGCTCGGCCTGGGGCTACCTACGCAAGCCCTAAAGCAGTGAGCTCCTCGCTGCGCTGCCAGAGCCGCTGGCGCTGATCGGCATCGAGGGCCGCGGGGGCAATGCGCACCTCGGTGGGCCAGCCCCGCATGCCACCAAACTGATTTGGTCCGTAGTGGCCGCCTGGGGTGGCTTCGGGTGCGGTGGCGGCAAACAACTGGGGCAACGCTCCCATGGCCGCGCTCTGCAACAGCGGGCCCATCAGCCGGTAGGCCAGGGGTTCAATCCACGAGCCGTTGGCAGCAACTGAGGCCAGCTGAAGATTGGTGCGGGCAAAGCCCGGATGGGCCGCCAGCGACAACACGGCCTGGCCCTGATCGCGCAGCCGCTGCTGCAGCTCTAGGGCAAACATCACATTGGCGAGCTTGCTCTGTCCGTAGGCAGCCCAGCGGTCGTAGCGGCGCTCGCCCTGCAGATCGTCGAAAGCAATCCGGCCGAAATACTGGGCCCCTGAGGTCACGCTCACCACCCGGGCATTCGGGCGGTCTGATAGCAGCGGCAGCAGGGCCAGGGTGAGGGCGAAATGGCCCAGGTGGTTCACACCCAGCTGCATCTCGAAGCCGTCGGGGGTGAGCTGCCGCGGCAGGGCCATCAGGCCGGCGTTGTTGATCAGCAGATCCAATCGGCCGTAGCGATCGGCAAATTCCGCAGCTGCACGGCGAACGCAAGCCAAGCTGGCAAGATCAAGGTCCAGCAGCTCAAGGGCACCACCCCCGCTAGCGGCCGCTGCCTGTAATTCATCCTTGGCCAGCTCTGCCCGGGGCAGGCTGCGGCAGCCAAGCACCACGGTGGCGCCCTTGGCAACAAGCGCCCGAGCCGTTTCCAGGCCCAGGCCGCTGTTGGCGCCGGTGATCAGGACCAAGCGTCCGTCCTGATTGGGAATGGAGTCGGTAGTCCAGTTCATGGCAGGAGCCTATGGAAATAGGCCTCACACCTGCGGCAAGGGAGCTCAGCCGATCAAGGCCTCGTCTGCGGAGAAATCGGGGCTGGTGGGAGTCCGCAGGGCGTAGTCGTTGGTGTAGCTGTCGGCGATGGTGGCATCAAGGTCAAAGGCCGGCTCCCAGGCCAGTTCGCGCCGCACCCGGGTGGTGTCGGTGAGGAAGTGGGCCAGGCGCAGCGGGAAGGCCTTGCGGGCTTTTTTATCGAGAGCAGCGGGATCGAAGCTGCGGATTTCCACAGAAGCGAGCTCCTTGCCGGCCGCCCGGGCCGCTGCCTGCACCAAGCCTTGGAAGGTGACGCCCTGGCTGCCGGTGCAGTTGTAGATGCGATTGGCGGCGGCATCCACCTCGATGCAGCGAGCCATGGCGGCGGCTAGGTCTGCCACATGGCCCAGCTGGGTGATCGTGCTGCCATCACCGGGCAGGGGCACAGGCCGGCCATGCACGATTCGATCAAAAAACCAGCTCTCTACAGGGTTGTAGTTGCCCGGCCCCACGATGTAGGTGGGCCGAAAGCTGGTGAAGGCGATGCCCTCGCTGCGCAGCCAGTCTTCCGTTTCAGCCTTACCAGCGTGGCGGCTGGCGGGATCAACGGGGCTGTTTTCATCGAGGGGCCAAAGCTCGCTGTCGGCATAGACGCCGGCCGAGCTCACATACACAAAGCGATGGGCCGGAGGCCCGGTGCGATCGATCACAGCGCGGGAATCCTCAAGGCTGCGGCCCGAGCTATCGACGATCACATCAAAACTGCGACCCACCAGCGGCTCCAGCCCCCCAGCAGTGCTGCGGTCGCCGATCAGGTGCTCCACCCCAGCCGGCGCAGGCTTGTTGCCACGGGTAAACAGGGTGAGGGCATGGCCTTCAGCCTGCAGCCGCTCCACCAGCGGTTTGCCCACGAAGCGGGTGCCGCCCATCACCAGGATGTTCATGCTGCTGCCCACTGGAGGCGAAACTGGGGGCCATTCAAACCCCCGGCTAGCTGGCGGTTACTCCACCACCGTGATGCCCGTGTCGATCCGCTCGATCGGTGGCGCCGCCAGCGTCTGCTGCCAAAGGGACAAGATCGACCAGTAGCCCTGGGCCCTCGGCTTGGTCGCCACGCTGGAGTTCACCACGCCGCTGCGTATTTGGCCCACCAGCTCGGGCAGATCATCAATGCCGACGGCCTGCACACGACCCTGGGCCCCCAGGCTGGCGATGGCACGGCCGATGCCGATCGGCCCGCTGGCGTCGCTAGCCACCCAGCCCCGCAGCGCCGGATGGGCCTTCATCGTGGCTAGAGCCTGCTGCTCGGCGGTGGCGATGGAGTCTTGATCGCTGGGGGTGGCAACCACCTGGATGGCGGGAAAGCGGCGGAATACCTCCTGATGGCAGCGAAATCGAATCGCGTGGTTTGGCGCCGTGGGAACGCCCTGCATGATTGCCACCTCACCACGACCTGCCAGCAGCTTCACCAGGCGCTCAGAGGCAAGCTGGGCCTGCTTGCAGTAGTCGTTGCCAACGCTGGTGATCGGCAAGCCGGCCGGTGCTTCGGAATCGAAAATCGCCAGCTGAATCCCCTCAGCCCGAGCGCGGACAAGCAGGGGAGTTAGGCGGTTGGCATCGAGCAGATCGATGAAAATTCCATCGGCCTTGGAATTGATAGCCCGGCTGAGGATCACTTGTTGCTGCTCCACCGTGGCTTGGGCCGGGGGCTGGTAGTCCACGGTCACCGGCCGGCCGGTCTGGCTGGTAATCATGCGGGCCGCCGCCAAGGCTCCCAGTCGCACCTCCTCAAACCAGGGGTGACTGACCTTCGGAACCAGCACAAAACGCAGGGCCGTTTTGGCCGGTTCCGCCCTGACGGGCATCAACATTGCTCCTGCAGCGACGCCTAAGCAGGCGAAAACCCTGACGGCACTCCTGCCGATTCCGCCTGCAAAGGAGGCTTGTCGAACTCGGGCCATCGGGCGCACAGACGGAGCTTCTAATTTTGACTGCCAAGACGGCGCCGTAAACCACACTTTGGTTCTGGTTTGCCTCTTTTTGTGATGCGTCTGGCCAAGGCCTACACCGCCCAGCCCGCCACCATCACGTCGTGGCCCGCCGGCAGCCGCGGCTATCGCCACTTCTCCCTGCTGGGAGAGCGGGGCCAGGGCGCGGAACGGGCCGTGGAACTCCAGGCGGTGCTGGAGCGGGGCTTTCGGTTGGTGGTGCCGCTAAGTGAGCTGCGCAACCGGCAGCTCTGGCAGCCTGGCTGGCAGCAATTGCCTCCAGCAGCCATGCAGATAATTCCCGCCATCGACCTGCTCGATGGCCACTGCGTGCGGCTGCACCAGGGCGACTACGACCAGGTAACGCGCTTCTCCGACGACCCAGTGGCCCAGGCCCTCAGCTGGCAGCAACAGGGAGCCAGGCGGCTGCACCTAGTGGATCTAGATGGCGCCCGCAGCGGCCAACCGGTCAATGATGCGGCCGTGAAGGCGATCACCACTGCCCTCAGCATCCCCGTGCAGCTGGGGGGTGGGGTGCGCAGCGCCGAACGGGCCGAGGAGCTGCTGAGCTTCGGACTGGATCGGGTCATCCTCGGCACCGTGGCTCTTGAGCAACCCGAATTAGTCGATGAGCTGGCATCGCGCTATCCCGGCCGGATCGTGGTGGGCATTGACGCCAAAAACGGCAAGGTGGCCACCCGCGGCTGGATCGAAGAGAGCAGCACTGAAGCCACCGCCCTAGCCCAGCGCTTCTGCGCCAGCGGCATCGCCGCAATCATCAGCACTGACATCGCCACAGACGGCACCCTGGCTGGCCCCAACCTCGAAGCCCTGAGGGCGATGGCCGAGGCCAGCGCCGTGCCGGTGATCGCCTCCGGCGGCATCGGCAACCTGGAGCACCTGCTGTCGCTGCTGAGCCTGGCGCCCCTAGGGGTGGAGGGGGTGATCGTGGGCCGGGCCATCTACGACGGAAGGGTGGATCTAGCTGAAGCCCTGCAGGCCATCGATGAGGGCCGCCTGCAGGATCCAACCAGTGCCTCGATGATGGCCTGAATCTGCGCCCAGCTCACCTTGACCGACGCCTTGGGAACGCGCGCCGTGCTGGCGGTATTGGTGCCCTCCACCAACACGATGGTGGAACCGGATCTGGCCTCGCTTCAGCCCCCGGGGGTGACCAACCACACCTTCCGCTTCCCCTTCCCCGAGCTGCCCGCCAGCCCAGAGCGCCTTCTGGCCTTGATGGAGCCTGCCATCGCCATGGTAGGAGCCTGCGAACCGGATCACCTGGTGCTTGGTTATTCGCCGGAATACATGCCGCAGGCGGCGGCGGTAGCCCGCCATTTGAAAGCCAGCCTGGAGCAGGCCACAGGTGTGGCGGTCAGCACCGCCACCGAAGCGGTCAGCGCCGCCCTGAGAGCCCTAAACTGCAAAAGACTAGGCATCGTCAATCCCTTCCCCGAGCAGGCCAACGCTGCGGTGCTCAACCACTTTCAGAGCGAGGGCTTTGAGGTTCAGGCCATGGAGTGCCTGGCCTCCGCGCAAAAGGGCAAGGTGTTTTCGGCGAGAATCAGCGCCGAGCAGATCCGGGCAGCCTTTCGTGCGGTGGACCATAGCAGCGTGGATTGCCTGTTGCAGGTGGGCACCAACTTGGTGGCCACCTCCCTGGTGGAGCAGCTGGAACAGGAGCTGGGCAAGCCAGTGGTTGCAGTCAACACCGCCACTTACTGGTACGCCTTGCAAGAATTAAACATTCACCAGCTCGGCTCAGGCAACGGTCAGCTGATGCAGCTAGCGATGTAAGGCTGCCGCGATGGCAAAAGCGGATCGCTTGCGACCTGCCCTATAACAGATTGAGTCTGATTTGAGGCGTGTCGCGTGAACGCCGGCGCCCTTCCCCCAACCAATTCATCAACCTGCGTAGATGACGTCTACCAGCGTTGCCGCGACCTGGGCATGAGGCTCAGCCGCCAGCGCCGCATGGTGCTCGATTTGCTTTGGGTTGAGAAGAGCCATCTCAGCGCCCGCGACATTTTTGAAAAGCTCAACAACCTGGGCCGCAACATCGGCCACACGTCTGTTTATCAAAACCTCGAAGCCCTGCAGACCGCTGGCGTAATCGAATGCCTCGACCGGGCTAGCGGCCGGCTCTACGGCTATCGCAGCGATCCCCACAGCCACCTCACCTGCTCGCAATCAGGCGCTATCCAAGACCTAGACGTCGAGCTGCCGCGCGAGTTGCTCGACCAGATCGAGCGCCACACCGGCTTCGCCATCGAGACCTACACCCTGCATCTCACCGGCCGGCGCCGCAGCTGAATCCCTTCGCCCACCCAGGACTGGAGATTCCGCTCCAGCATCGGTACCTTTGGCGCATGCCATCGCCAAACCCATGAGTTCGCCAAACCCGTGAGTTCGCAGCTGCTGCTGTTTGCCGAACCGCTGCTGCGCGATGGCCTCACCCGCCTGCTCACGGCTCAGGCGGGGCTTTACAGCGTCGCTGAGCGACCAGAGCAGCTGCAAGGGCTGCCCCAACTGGTGATCTGGCAGGCCAGCAGCAGCGACCTCCAGGGCGGGCGCCTGGCCGAAGAATTGCTGCGCCTGCAGGAGCGCTGGCAGCCGGCCCCGCTGCTGCTGCTGCTGCCGCCGGCCCATGGCCTGGGCGGTGATGCCCTGCTGCAGCTGCCGGCGGCTGGAATCCTCGAATCGCCCGAACCCCAGGATTTGCTGGCGGCCCTCGCAACCCTGCTGAAGGGCGGGCGCGTACTGGCAGCAGCGGCAGGCAGCGGCTCCCACCGCCCAGCAGCCAGCCCGGCCCTCGGCCTGGGCCAGTGGCTGCTGATCAGCGGCCTGCAGCAGATCGACGCAGACCTAGCTGCCATCAAGCGCCTGCTGACGCCGCCGCCCACCAACCTGGTGCTGCTGCTGGTGCTGCAGGGCCGCCTGCGCGAACTCTCGACAGCCCGCGAGCTGCTGCTGCTGCTTTGGGGGCCGCTGAGTGTGGCCTGGGGCGCACCCGATCCCTGCCCCAGCAGCCCGGAGCCCGTGCTGGCGATCACCCTGCAGCAGCGCAGTGCCGATGGCATCTGGCGCGCCATTCGTCAGCGGCTCGAGGCCGGCAGTGGTGCCGAGCTCAGCAACCAAAGCGGCCAGCTGCTGGCCTTGGAGGGCCTCAGCCCCGAGCGGCGGCGCGACCTGCTGCTGGCCCTGCTGTGCCAACTAGACAGCCTGCGCCAGCGGCTACTTGCCGACCCCGCTCCCCTGCAGCAGCGCTGGGAGCAGTGGCAGCCCGAGCTGCGCCAGCAGGCCATGCGCAGCCTGGTTAATTCCTACGTGCAGCTGCCCTGCGAAGGCAGCCTGCTGCCGGTAGCCGACAGCCTGCTTCGCAGCAGCGATCTGACCGGCCGCGACCCGGAGCTTCCCGAGGCCCAGCCGATGCTGGCCTCCCTGGTGCGGGCCCAGCCCCTGCTGGTGGATGGCCAGCTGCTGGCCGCCGACGAACCGCGGGCCGTGCTCTATCTCGAACTACTAGTGAGCAACTGGCTGGTGCGCAGCGCCGAACTGGTGAGTGCCGAGCTGCTGGCCAGCTGCGCCGGCTGGCCCGAGTTGCGTCGCTACCTGCTCCAGCCCGAGCTGCTCGCCACCCGCAACCTGGAGCGGCTGCGCAACCAGCTCAATGCCCAACTGCGTTGGAGCAGCTGGGTGGAGCGGCCAATCAGCCTCTATGAAAGCCGTCGCCGGCTCTACTGCCTGCACGATGGTGCCATCCGCTGCCAGGAGCTCACCGAACCCCGCGACGCTGAACTGCGCCAACTGGGCTGGCTGCAGCAACTGGTGACCCTGGCGCTGGAAAGCCGCGATGCCCTGGCTCCCCAGGTGCAGGGCCTACTGCGAGGCCTCGGCGATCTGGTGGTGGTGCTGCTCACCAGGGTGCTGGGCCGGGCCATTGGCCTGGTGGGCCGGGGTATTGCCCAGGGCATGGGCCGGGGCATCGCCAAGGGCGTGGGCCGCAGCTGACGCCCCTTCACAATGGCTTTATTCGAGCTTGCAAGCCGGCATGGGGCGAAATAAAAACGGGCAACAGGGGATCGGGGCACGGGCCTCAACCCTTGAGCACCTCCTGCGACTCCTGCTCAGTTCCGCCCTGGGGCTGCTGCTGGCGGCGGGCCTGGTGGGCCTAGGTAGCCACCCAGCCCAGGCCTCGCTCACAAGCAACAGCTACGACGGCAACATCTACGCCCTCTACGCCGGCAACGGCTCCCTGGTGCCGCCCCGAAGCAGCCTTGCCAAAGCCCTGGCCGACCACCGCACCACCGTTGTCGTCTACTACCTCGACGACGACGCAGCCAGCAAGCAATTCTCGGCCGTGGTCTCGGAGCTGCAGCGGGTGTGGCTCAACAACATCGAGCTGATTCCGCTGGTTACGGATCCACTCCAAAACCGGCCCGACACCGGCCCCAGCGATCCGGCCCACTACTGGTCGGGCCTGATCCCCCAGGTGGTGGTGTTCAACAGCGAGGGGCAGGTTGTCTTCGATGAGCAGGGCGCCGTGAGCGTCGATGCCATTAATGCCGCCGTCAGCCAGGCCACCGGCATCCCCCTACCCGAGGGGGGCACCACCAGCACCACCGAGAGCTTCAACGAACTCAATTCCGAGGTGGTGAGCCGCTGATGGGCCGCCTTGAAAGCGACAGCATGGGCGCCATCGAGGTGCCCGAGCAGCACTACTGGGGCGCCCAGACCCAGCGCTCAATCGAATATTTCCCCTTCGGCCAGGCCATGCCCCTGGCGGTGCTGCACGCCTTCGGAGCGCTCAAGGCAGCCTGCGCCGAGGTGAATATGGCCAAGGGCAAGCTCACTCCCGAGCTGGCCGCCCTAATCGTGGCGGCTGCCGAGGAGGTGGCCTCCGGCCGCCTCGACGCTGAATTCCCGCTCAAGGTGTGGCAGACGGGCTCCGGCACCCAAACCAACATGAACGTCAACGAGGTGATCGCCAATCGGGCGATCGAAGCCGCCGGTGGGGTGCTGGGCAGCAAGAGCCCGGTGCACCCCAACGACCATGTGAACCTCAGCCAATCCAGCAACGACACCTTCCCCGCGGCCCTGCATGTAGCCGTGGCGATTGAGCTGGAGCGCACTCTGTTGCCCGCCGTGGAGGCGCTGCGCGCCGCTCTGGCCGCAAAGGCCGAGGCCTTTGCCGCGATCATCAAGATCGGCCGCACCCACCTGCAGGATGCGGTGCCCCTGAGCCTGGGCCAGGAATTCAGTGGCTACGGAGCCCAACTGGATCTAGCCCTGGAAACCATCCGCGCCAGCCTGCCCCAGGTGCGCCAGCTGGCCATCGGCGGCACGGCTGTAGGCACCGGGCTGAATGCCCCCAGCGGCTTCGGCGAAGCGGTGGCGGCGCGACTGGCCGAGCGCCTCGGCCTGCCCTTCAGCAGCGCGCCCAATAAGTTTCAGGCCCTGGCCGGCCATGAGCCCCTGGCCGCGGCCCACGGGGCCCTAACGGTGCTGGCCGGCTCACTGCTGAAGATCGCCAACGACATCCGCTGGCTGGCCAGTGGCCCCCGCTGCGGCCTGGGGGAGCTGGTGATTCCGGAAAACGAACCTGGTAGTTCAATCATGCCGGGCAAGGTGAATCCCACCCAGGCCGAGAGCCTGACCATGGTGGCCGTGCAGGTGATGGGCAACAACACCGCGGTGCAGCTGGCCGCCAGCCAGGGCAATTTCGAGCTGAATGTGTTCAAACCAGTGATCGCCCACAACGTGCTCGAAAGCATCGAGCTGCTCGCTGGCGGCTGCACCAGCTTCCGCCAGCATTGCGTCGAGGGGCTCAGGGCCAATGAAAGCCGCATCGAAACCCTGCTGGATCAGAGCCTGATGCTGGTAACGGCCCTCACCCCGGCGATCGGCTACGACCGGGCCTGCGCCATCGCCAAGCACGCCCACAACCACCAGCTCAGCCTCAAGGAGGCCGCCCTGGTGCTCGGTGAGATCAGCGCTGAAGAATTCGATCGCTGGGTGCAGCCCCAGCAGATGGTCTGAAGCTGCCAAAACCAATAAACCTGCCAGCATTAAGCAAGAGGGTTCTGCCCTTCACGGACCAAGCTGAGAGATGAGGCCATGCCCCAACTTTTAAGCGACAGCGCCTTTGCTGACGCCGGCATCCCAATGGCCTTTGTTGTTCCCAGCGCCGAGCGGGGTGGTCTGGGCGAGATCCAGTCAGCCAATGGGGCCATGGCCTTTTTTACCGGCCGCTCGATGGAGGACCTGACGGGGCTGGCGTTTGCAGAGCTTGTGCACCGCGACGATGTCGCCCTCGGGGAAGACCAGCTCGCCAGACTCAGCAGTGGCCAGGTAGAGAGCTGCAGCTTTGAGAAACGCTTTGAGCACGCCGATGGCCATCGCACCTGGGGACTAGTAACGGTGGCCGAAGGCCACGACACTGGTGGCAGCCGCCAGGGGACCTGGGTGGTGCAGGTGCATGACATCTCCGAGCGCAAGCATTTCGTCGGCCAGCTGGAATACTTCGCCGACCACGATCCCCTCACCTCCCTC
Organism: Cyanobium sp. BA5m-10; assembly: GCF_024346255.1. Lineage (NCBI taxonomy): Bacteria > Bacillati > Cyanobacteriota > Cyanophyceae > Synechococcales > Prochlorococcaceae > Cyanobium > Cyanobium sp. BA5m-10. The sequence goes on from NZ_JAGQCP010000032.1 coordinate 14,343, forward strand.
TTCAACCAGCGGCGCTTTCGCATCGACGTTGACAGCCAGCTCGCCTACGGCCGCCGCCACGGCTGTGGTGGGGCGGTGTTAATGCTCGACCTCGACAACTTCAAGGAGGTCAACGACCAGTACGGCCATGCCGCCGGAGATGCCCTGATCATTGCGGTGGCCACAGCCCTGAGCGGCAATTCCCGGGAAACCGATGAGGTTTCCCGCCTGGGAGGTGATGAATTCGCCGTGTTACTGCCTGAATCAGACCTAGCCGAGGCCGAAAGCCACGCTGAAAAGCTGCTGCGCGCCATCGCTGCGGTGGTAGTGGAAGGAGCCGGCCAAGGCATCACCGTGGCCGCCAGTTGCGGCGTGGCCGGCTTCACAACCGATGACGGCCAGTGCGCCGACGACCTGCTGATCAACGCCGACCTGGCGCTGTATCAGGCCAAGGAATCCGGCCGGGGCTGCGTCAAGGTGTATCACACCGACAGCGGCCTGCACGAAAAGGTGACTGCTCGTTTGATGTGGTCAGAGCAGATCCGAGAAGCCCTTGATCATGACGGTTTTGTGCTTCACGCCAAGCCGGTGATCGAGTTGCAAACCGATGCGATTGCCTTCTACGAGTTGGCAATCCGATTGCGGTCCCCAGGTGGGATTTTGATTCCGGCGGCGGTGTTTCTCTACATAGCCGAGCGCTTCGGCATGGCCACAGATATAGATGAATGGGTTACCGCGCAGGCCATCAACCTGCTTGAGCATACGAAGACCAAGCCGCCCCTCGCCCTGGGGATAAATATCAGTAGCGCCTCGCTGCAGGGGGATCGTTTCCTGCGATTTCTGCAGTCCCACTTAGCAGCCACCAGCTTTCCCCCTGAGCTGCTGATCTTCGAGCTCACGGAGGCTGTGGCGATGGCCAACTTGCAACGGGCCCGGCAGTTTGGTCAGGGCCTGGCCAAACTCGGCTGCCGGCTGGCGCTCGACGCCTTCGGCAGCTTCTACTACCTGAAGCACCTACCCGTAGACCTGCTCAAAATCGCTGGCGAATACGTCCGCGGCCTTGGCACGGCAAACGATCCCGCCGACCACCTGATCATCGAGGCGGTGGTGAAACTGGCCAAGGGACTTGGCACCCTGGTGGTGGCGGAGTTTGTTGGCGACCGAGAAACCCGCCAGGAACTGCTTGCTATGGGGGTAACCCTGGGCCAAGGAGCCTTCCTGGGGCCATCGCGCGACGTTCACGACATCCCAGCCCTCCAGCCTTAGGACCGCCAGCAGGACCCTCGAATGGTCACATCCCCTACCGAAGCCGGGGCCACCGGCCTGGTGGGATAGGGACCATGGCCCAACCCAACCCACCCCTGCTAGAGCGCGATGCGCTTGCCAGCCTCAACCAGCTGCGTGATGGCCCCGCAGCCGTGCGCCTAGCCAGTCACCTGTTTATGACTTTTGCCGGCGGCCTGGTGTGGGCCCAGCAACCCTGGCCCCTGGTTCTGAGGCTTGCGGTCAACCTGGCGAGGCCCTAGATGCCTTCAATGCCGACTCGGCCCTGCGCCGGCGCCAATGGCAGCGCGAACGCGGCGACATCAGCGACACTGAGCGCCGCGCTTGCCTGGATTGTTGAGCCAGGCAAGCGACCGGCGAAAATAGGCTCAAACTTTTGACTGCTACTCGCAGCACTGCGCCGATGCCCCTGATAGCAATCAACGTCCTGCTGGAACCAGATGCTGCCACGGTTGAGAAAGCAAAGGCGATAAACGCTCGGCTGCGAGAAAACTACCCAGCCAGTTTTCCCCTAAATGCCAACCATGCTCCTCACATCACCCTTCTCCAGTTATATATAAAAACTGCAGACCTGGGCCTAGTAGCAGCTGCCGTGGCCAACGTGCTGCGTACAGAGCCCCCGATCAATATTGAAGGCAAAGCAACTGGCTACTTTGCATTAGCCAGCGAGAATCTAAAATTAGTGGGATTCAACATCGAGGCGACTCTCGAGCAGCTCCGACTCCAGCAAAAAATCATCGCTGCCATCGCGCCATTTGCCGTAAAACACGGCACAAATGATGCCTTTGCACCTCGCCTTGACGGCGGCGCAATCAGCCAAGCGACTATTGACTACGTGAACAACTTCAGCGATACGCGAACTGGCCCGAACTACCAGCCCCATCTGACCCTGGGCATTGGCACAAGTGATTTTGTTGAAGCTTTAGTAGCAGAGCCCTTTGAGACCTTTAGCTTCCAAACAGCCTCCGTGAGCCTTTACCAAATAGGCGATTTCGGTGTGGCCCAAAAAAAGCTGTACAACTTCTCTCGCCAAGTAGATCCGCTGCCCTCCTGGAATGAAGGGCATGTCAAACGAGCCATTGTTGCATTCATCGCCAAAGTCACAAATAAAGACTCACCCGCATACCTGCCTTCAGCCGAACGTATTGCTGTGCATGACAATGACGGCACGCTCTGGCCGGAAAATCCGCTGCCTTTTCAGGCAGCTTTTGCCATCGACGAACTGAAGCTGCGCATCCTCACCGAACCGAGCCTCACCTCAAACCCCATGGTGCAAGCTGCCTTGGACGGCGATCTTGCAAAACTCCTCGAAGGCAAACACTTCGATGGCCTGATGCAGATCCTGGCGATCACCCATGCAGGCATGACGGTAGAAGAATTTCGAGATGCCGTGCATGCATGGTTTACATCGGCCAACCATCCGCGCTATGGCAGGGCCTATGGCGAGCTCACCTACCAACCCATGCAGGAGCTGCTTCGCTATCTAAGCGATAACGGCTTTAAGAACTTCATTGTTTCAGGTGGCGGCGCCGACTTTATGCGGGCCTGGGTGGAACAGGTTTATGGCATACCACCAGAGCAAGTTGTTGGCTCAACATCGCGAGCCGTATTCGAACTGCGGGACGGCAAACCAGTAATCACCAAAACCCTCGATTACTTGTTCGTAAATGATAAGGCTGGCAAGCCAGTTGGCATCCATCAGTTTATCGGTCGCAGACCTGTGATTTGCTGTGGCAACAGCGATGGCGATTTAGCAATGTTGCAGTACACCACGATCAACAATCCTCGACCGAGTTTAGGGCTGATCGTCCATCACACCGACGCTGAACGTGAGTATGCCTACGACGCCAAGACGAACAGCAGCGGCAAGCTTGTAGAAGCCCTAAAGGAGGCGCCCCAGCAGGGCTGGCTAGTTGTGGATATGAAGCAGGATTGGAACGTCGTCTTCCAGCCCCAGTAAAAGAAACTGGCCGCGCTATAGCAAATTTGCAGCCAGCTCGGCCAGTTCACTGCGCTCACCCCGCAGCAGGGTCACGTGGCCGGCGAGCCGCTGGCCCTTGAAGCGCTCCACCAGCCAAGTGAGGCCGTTGCTTTCAGCATCCACATAGGGATTGTCGATCTGGTAGGGATCCCCGGTGAGCACAATTTTGGTGCCCTCGCCCACCCGAGTCACGATCGTCTTCACCTCATGGGGGGTGAGGTTCTGGGCCTCGTCCACCACCATGAATTGGCGCGGAATTGAACGACCGCGGATATAGCTGATCGCCTCCACCTCGAGCAGGCCCATGCCCTTGAGGTCGGTCCAATTGCTGCGCGGCCCGCGGTGACTGCCAGCAGCCCGAGCAGCACCCCGCCCCTCCTCCTCACTGCCGCCGAGCAGAAAGTCGAGGTTGTCGATAATTGGTTGCATCCAGGGACCCATTTTTTCGTCCAGATCGCCTGGCAGAAAGCCGATCTCCTTGCCGAGGGAAATCACCGGGCGGGTCACCAGCAGGCGCTCGTAGAGCCGCTCATCGGCCACCTGGTGCAGCCCAGCGGCCAGGGCGAGCAGGGTTTTACCGGTGCCGGCCTTGCCCACCAGGGTGATCAGCTGGATGCTGGGATCCAGCAGCAGATCAAGGGCAAATGTCTGCTCCCGGTTGCGGGGCTGGATGCGGCCGAGCTTGGCCTTGGGCGCTCGCTGCAGCGGCTGCAGGCTGGCGGTGGCGGCGTTGTAGCGAGCCAGCAGGGTGTGGGCCGGCTGGGCCCGATCGATCAGGGTCACACCCTCATTGGCCTGCAGCGGCGCCTCCAGCACCAGGCCCTCCACCACCAGACCTGGCGGCAGCTTGACCCGATCCATCTGCTCCGCATCCACCCACACCTCACAGAAGCCGGGGTATAGGTCGCCGATGTCAACCCGATCGCTGGTGTAGTCCTGGGCGATCAAGCCCACCGCATCAGCCTTGATGCGCAGGTTTGTGTCCTTGGTAACGAGCACCACCGGCGGCTGGCTACCCAGCACCGCCTGCAGGCGCTGCTCCTCAAGGGCCACCGCCAGGATGTTGTTGTCGCCGCTGCCGCCCTTGAGCTCGGGCGGCAGCTGGCTGAGGGTTTCGGCCCGGCAAAACACCACCTTGAGCGTGCCGCCCTGTTCGCCATTGGGCACCCCATCGGCCAAGTTGCCATGGGCGCGCAGAGCGTCCAGCAGCCGCGATACCTGGCGGGCATTGCGTCCCTTTTCAGCTGGATCCCGCTTGAAGCGGTCGATCTCCTCGACCACCTCGATCGGGATCAGGATGTTGTTGTCTTCAAAGCGGGTCAGGGCTGCCGGATCGTGCAGCAGCACGTTTGTGTCGAGCACGAAGGTCTTGCGCATGCCGATCACCAATTCCGTGATGGCGCGAAATTAAGACCACTAGGCCATTTACGCTCCGTCGATTCGTGCCTCGTCGCAATTGGCGCCTTCGTCCATGGCCTCCTCGCTTGCCGCCCTGGTTCTGCTCAAGCTCTTGCTGGTGCTGGCCCTGCTGCTGGGCCTCACCCTGGTAGTGCTGGAGGTTCGCCATCGCCTGCGCCCCGCCTCGCCGCTGCGGCTGCGCGCTGAAGACTTCCGCGTCGAAGCCGGCAGCGATGGCCTCACCGTCTCCGGCATGGTGACGATCCACAACCCCCACCAACGCATGGAGGTGATGGTGCCGGAGATCGAGCTGCGGCCCACCTTGCTGGGTCGGGGCGACCTGGCAGGCGTCACGGTGTCGAGTCGGATCGAGGCGCTGCATCCGGATGAGGAATCCCGCCCTGATGGCTACTGGGCCGCCTACATAGTCAAGGGGCGCAAGAGCACCAGCGCCCGCATCCAGATCAGCCTGAACGGCGCCCCGGGCCAGTCCCTAGACCAGCTGCTCGACACCCTCTGGCTGGAAATTCTCTGGGTCAACTACGGCCCCTTCGGCCGCCTCCATCGCCGCGATGGCGTGCTGGTGCCGCTGCAGCAACCCACTCCAATCTCGCCGGAGGCAGCGCGCTGGCGCGACGGCGACCGCTGCCGCGTGCTGCCAGTTGGCACCCACCTGCTCGGCGTGCTCGACGATCCTGAAGCTGTGCTGCGCCGCTACGCCGGCGAGCTGATCCAGCCCGGCGATGTGCTCACCATCGGCGAAACCCCCCTGGCGGTGATGCAGGGTCGCTATCACCACCCGGCCACCGTTCAACCCAGCGCCCTGGCCCGGCTGCTCTGTCGTGGCTTCCACCCCACCAGCTCCCTGGCCACCGCCTGCGGCCTGCAGTCCTTGATCGATGTGGTCGGTCCGGCCCAGGTGCTGGGCGCCTGGCTGATTGGCCTGGCCCTGAAACTGTTGGGCAGTAAGGGCTGGTTTTATCGCCTTGCCGGCGACCAGGCTCGCCTGATCGACGACATCACCGGCACCACACCCCCCTACGACCAAACGATTGTGCTCGGGCCCCAACAGCCCGCCGCCTTCTGCGCCGCCATGGCCCGCTCCTTGAGCGTGGCCGTGGCGGTGGTAGATGTCAACGATCTGGGCCGGGTCAAGGTGCTGGCCTCCAGCCCCGGCTGCGATGAAGCCCTGCTGGAGCGGGCCCTGCGTCCCAACCCGGCTGGTAATGCCAACGAGCGCACCCCATTGGTGCTGGTGCGCCCCAGCTGAGCCCCAGCCCAGCCAAGCCGCAACCAACTCTGGCGCCGATACAGTTGGTCTACCCGGCTGACTGGTAACGCCCCCATGCTCGGGATCCTGCAGCCGCCCTCTGCCCTTCCAGCACCACCCGAGCCTCCGGGGCCTGATAGCTGGCGGCTCGAAACCCTGGCTGGCTGGCACCTACCCCTACTCACCGATCCCGCCTTTCTGCCCCTGCAACCGGTGCTGCAGCGGGCTGTGCTGCTGGGCCTGCCCGAGCGGCTTATGCAGGCGCTTCTGGCTAGGCCCTCGCTCGCGCCCCAGGTGCTGGTGGCTCTCAGCGGCCAGAAGCCGCTCGGGCTGATCATCTGCCGCCGGCTCAACCGCAGTGGCAGTTGCTGGCAGATGCAGCACCTGCGCCTGGCCCCGAGCGCCGCCCGCCATGAACTGGCCAGCACCTTGCTGCGAGCAGCAATCCAGCGGGCCCGGGGAGCGGCCAGCTGGATTGCTGCGGCCTCCACCCTCGATGACACCCGCCTGGCCATGCTGCGCGAGCAGGGCTTTCAGCCCTTGCGCAGCGACCGGCTCTGGTGTTGGCCTGGCGCCCCTGCCGGCGGCGGCCCTATCTCGGCCAGCAGCCCCGCACCGGCAGAGCTGCAGCTCACACCCCTCAACCGCCGCAGCGCCACCCTGCTTTGGCACCTGGAGCAGGCCGCCTGCCCGGCCCAATTGCGTCAGCTGCTGGATCGCCGCGTCGAAGATCTGCTCGACCAGAGCCACGGCCGTGGCTGGATGTTGGTGGATCCCAGCCGGGAGCAGGCGGTGGCAGCCGTGCGCTGGAGCGGCGAGCACCCAGGCGGCGGTCACGATGTGGAGCTGAGTGTCCATCCCGGCTGGGAACACCTGGTGGGCGCTGCCACCGAATTGCTGCTGCACCAGGCCCAAGCCGGCCTCGGCGCCGGCGAACCCCTCTGGCTGCGCTGTGACTTGCGCGACGAATCTCGCCAGCGCTGGCTGGCTGACCTGGGAGCTCAGGAGCAAGGCGAGCGGGTGCTGATGGCGCGCAGCGTCTGGCGGCGTCAAGGGCTGCAGGCCCCGGCACGGGCCGCCCAGCGAATCGATGCCTTGCTGGAGCAGTGGCAACCCCGCCGCCGCCCCCTGCCCACCCCAACGCCCCTGGCCCCGCCGTTGTGAGCGCGACGCGATCACGAAGCGCCCCGCAGCCCCGCTCAGTGCTGGCCCTCGACGTTGGGCGACGGCGCATCGGCCTGGCGGGCTGTGACCCCCTCGGCCTCACCGTTACCCCCCTGCGGGCCCTGGCTCGGGGCTCCTTCGCCAGCGACCTAGAGCATCTGAACACCCTGGTGCAGCAGCGGCGGGTGCTGGCCCTGGTGGTGGGCCTGCCGCTAGATGCGGCTGGGCAGCTCACCGCCCAGGCCCTGCACTGCCAGCGCTATGGCGAGCGCCTGGCCCGCCGGCTGCAGCTACCCCTGGCCTGGGTAAACGAGCATGCCAGCACCTGGGCCGCCGGCGAGCGCCACGGGCTTCACGGCGACCGCAGCGGTGCCCTCGACAGCGCCGCCGCGGCCCTGCTGCTCGAACAATGGCTGCAAGACGGCCCCGATCCGGTGCTCCCGGCGACCATCGAACGCTGCCAGACGGCCGACGCTGCAGCATCCTGAAGAGATCCAATTCCAGCCCATGAGTTCCGAACCCCCTTCCCAGTCCAGCTCGGAGATCCCCGCCGATGTGCCCACCGTGCTCGTGCACGACAGCCGCGGCCGCCAGCTGCTCTGCTTCCTCGAGCAGCTGATCCCCCTCGATGGCCACGACTACGTGCTGCTCACCCCGGTCGACACCCCTGTCTGCCTGTTCCGCCTCGACGGCGACGAAGACCCAGAACTGATCGACACCATCGATGCCACCGAGCCGATCCTGTCGGTTGCCGATGTGGTGCTGCAGGAGCACGACCTCACCCTGGTGCGCTCTGCCGTCACCCTCACCGTTAGCGGCGAACTGGACGAGCCCGAACCCGATGAGCTCGATGACGACGAAGACGCTGATGACGACTCCGAGACCTACGAGTTGCTGGTGAGCTTCCTCGTAGACGATCTGGAATACGGGTTGTACATCCCCCTAGATCCCTTCTTCGTGGTGGCCCGCATGAATGGCGACGGCGCCTTGCTCGTGGAAGGGGAGGAGTTTGAGCGGGTACAGCCCCGAATCGAGGCTGAATTGGAAGAGCGCGAGGGCGACGACTGATGCTGCGCCAGCTGCTGCGCCCTAACTGGCTGCGGGAGTGCACCCTGGCCGAGCTGCCCCTGCAGGAGCTGCTCGACCAACCGATCCGGGCCCTAGTGCTCGATGTCGATCGCACCTTGCTGCCCCGCCGCCAGGCGGAGCTGCCAGCCAGCGCCCTGCGCTGGCTGCAGCAGGCGCGGCAGCAGGTGCCTATCCACCTATTCAGCAACAACCCCTCCCGCCAGCGGATCGGAGCAGTGGCGGCCCAGCTCGACCTGCCCTACACAATTTCCGCCGGCAAACCACGCCGCAGCGCCCTGCGTCGGGTGCTGGCCGAGCTCAACCTGCCCCACCAGGAGGTCGCCCTGATCGGTGACCGACTGTTTACGGACGTAATCGCCGGCAACCGGCTTGGCTTGTTCACAGTGCTGGTGAAACCGATCGATCCCCAAGGCCACCCCTGCAAGCGGGATCGGCTCCAAAAACTGGAGCTGCGCCTGGCTAACTGGGTGGGCACCAGCCTGGGCTGATGGCAACCCCATCCCACTCCATGCGCCGAGTGATCAAGGTGGGCACCAGCCTGCTACGGGGCAGCGCCGGCCGTCCAACGGCAGTGGTGATCTCCGATCTGGCTGCCAGTCTCAGCCGCCAACGGCGCCAGGGCGAGACCATCGCCCTGGTTACCAGTGGGGCCGTGGGTCTGGGCTGCGAAGCCCTTGGCCTGGGGCAGCGCCCCAGCGAAGTGGTGGCCCTCCAGGCCGCCGCCGCCGTGGGCCAGGGCCGGCTGATGGCCCTCTACCAAGACGCTTTCGCCGTGCGTGGGCTGGCGGTAGCCCAGGTGCTGCTGACCCGCGGCGATCTGGCCTCCCGCCGCCGCTACCAGAACGCCTGCCGCACCCTCGAGCAGCTGCTTGCCTGGGGAGTGGTGCCGGTGGTCAACGAAAACGACACCCTGGCCACCGACGAACTGCGCTTCGGCGACAACGACACCCTCTCGGCCCTGGTGGCAGTGGCGATAGGCGCCGATGAGCTGGTGCTGCTCACCGACGTGGACAGTCTTTATTCAGGCGACCCCCGCAGCGATGCCGAGGCCCGGCCGATCGAGGAGGTGGCCAGCCTGGCCGAGCTCGACAGCCTGCAATCGGTGGCCAGCGGTGGAGGGCAGTGGGGCACTGGCGGCATGACCACCAAACTCACTGCAGCCCGCATCGCCACCTCCAGCGGCATCCGGGTGCGCCTGGCTGACGGCCGTGACCCCGCCGTGCTCGATGCCCTACTGGCCGGCGAGCGGGTCGGCACCCTGTTCCAGCCCAGCCCCACCCCCCTTCCCGACCGCAAGGGCTGGCTGGCCCACGCGCTCCTGCCCAAGGGCAGCCTGCAGCTAGATGCCGGCGCCGAGAGGGCCCTAACCCAGCAGGGAGCATCCCTGCTGGCCGTGGGAGTGCAAGCGGTGGTTGGCGATTTCGAGCGCCGCGAGGCGGTGCGCCTGCTGGCCAGTGATGGGCGCGAACTGGGCCGGGGTCTGGCCAGCCTTAGCAGCACGGAGCTGCGAGAGCTGATGGGCAGCTCCGGCGTTGAGGTGGTGCACCGCGACCAGCTGGTGCTCACCAGCTGTTAAGGCCGGACCTACGATTCGCCCCGCTTCTCTTCCCTGGCATGCGCTTCAGCGAACTGCTCAGCCAGCTCAGCGAAGTTACGGATGCCAGCCTGCGGCATCTCGCTGACGACCCCGAGCTACACGGGGCGGCAGCCCTAGATCAGGCCCAGGCTGATCAGCTCACTTTTCTGGAACCAGGCAACGCCCTAGCTGCTGCCCTGGCCGGCAGCAACGCCGGAGCCATCCTGCTGCCAGCCCGCGGCGACGAGGCCGCAGCCCTGCAGCAGCTGGCCCAGGAGCGGGGCCTGGCCTGGATCGCCCTTGCTGATCCACGCCTGGCATTTGCCGAGGCCCTCGCTGCTCTCCACCCCCGCCGCCAGCCCGCCGCTGGCATCCACCCCAGTGCAGTGGTCGATCCAAGCGCGGTAGTTGGCATGGGATCCCACCTAGGCCCCCTGGTCGTGATCGGCGCCAACGTGCAGATCGGCGCCAGCTGCGTAATCCACCCCCAGGTGGTTCTCTACGAAGACGTGCAGATCGGTGACGACTGCGAGCTGCACGCCGGTGCCGTTCTGCACCCCGGCAGCCGCCTGGGCCGGGGCTGCGTCGTGCACTCCAATGCCGTGGTGGGCAGCGAGGGCTTTGGCTTCGTACCCACCGCCAATGGCTGGCGCAAGATGCCCCAGACCGGCCAGGTAGTTCTGGAGGAGGGGGTTGAGGTGGGTTGCGGCAGCACCATCGACCGACCCTCAGTAGGTGAAACCCGCATCGGCGCCGGCACCAAGATCGACAACCTGGTGCATATCGGCCATGGCGTCAGCACCGGCAAGGGCTGCGCCCTGGCGGCCCAGGTGGGCATCGCCGGCGGGGCCCGCCTCGGCAATGGCGTGATTTTGGCGGGCCAGGTGGGGCTGGCAAACAAGGCCGTGATGGGCGACCGAGCCATCGCCAGCTCCAAATCCGGGGTGCATGGCGAGGTGGCAGCCGGCGAGGTAGTGAGCGGCTATCCGGCCATCTCCAACCGCCTCTGGCTGCGCAGCTCAGCCATATTTAACAAGCTGCCTGAGCTAGCCAAAGCCCTGCGGCAGCTGGAGAAGCAGGCCAAGCCCTAGCCTCGCCGGCGGCGCCCCACCCCCCAATGACGACCAGCTACCGGATCACCCTGCTTCCCGGCGACGGCATCGGCCCGGAAATCATGGCGGTAGCCCGCCAGCTGCTGGATGAGGTCAGCAGCAGCCATGGCTTCAGCCTCGTCTACGACGTGCATCCCATGGGCGGCGTTGCCATTGACGCCACCGGCGAGCCCCTGCCCATCAGCACCCTCGAGGCCTGCAAGTCCGCCGATGCGGTGCTGCTCGCCGCCATCGGCTCGCCCCAATACGACAGCCTGCCCCGGGAGCAGCGCCCTGAATCGGGCCTGCTGGGGCTGAGATCAGCTCTGGGCCTGTTCGCCAACCTGCGGCCGGTGAAGATCATCCCGGCCCTGATCGATGCCTCCACCCTCAAGCGCGAGGTGATCGAAGGGGTGGATCTGATGGTGGTGCGCGAGCTAACCGGCGGCGTGTATTTCGGCACCCCCAAGGGACGCGTCGAGGCTGAGGGTCGGGTGCGGGCCTTCAACACCATGGCCTACTTCGACGACGAGATCGAGCGCATCGCCAAGGTGGCATTCGAGTTGGCCGTGGCCAGGAGCGGCCGGCTTTGCAGCGTGGACAAGGCCAACGTGCTCGATGTGAGCCAGCTCTGGCGCGACCAGGTCACCGCCATGGCGGCCGACTACCCGGCGGTGGAACTCAGCCATATGTACGTTGATAACGCCGCAATGCAGCTGGTGCGCAATCCCCGCCAATTCGACGTGCTGCTCACCAGCAACCTCTTCGGCGATATCCTCAGTGATGAGGCAGCCATGTTGAGCGGCTCGATCGGCATGCTGCCCTCCGCCTCCCTGGGGTCCAGCGGGCCTGGCCTGTTTGAGCCGATCCATGGCTCCGCCCCCGACATCGCCCGCCAGGACAAGGCAAACCCGATGGCAATGGTGCTCAGCGCCGCCATGATGCTGCGGGTCGGCCTGCAGCAAGACGCCGCTGCCACCGCCCTAGAAACCGCCGTCGACCGGGTGCTGGCCGCTGGCTACCGCACCGGCGACCTGATGAGCGAGGGCTGCACCCAGCTGGGCTGCCGCGCCATGGGAGAGCAGCTGCTAGCTGCCCTGGCGGGGTAGGCGCCGGCGACCTGCCAAACTCGCGGTCAGTTTCGTTGATTCCTGCGCATGTCGAAGCGTCACCCGGTTGTTTCTGTCACCGGTTCCTCCGGCGCAGGCACCAGCACTGTCAAACGCGCCTTCGAGCACATTTTTAAGCGCGAAGGAATCACACCTGCAGTGGTGGAGGGCGACAGCTACCACCGCTACGAGCGTGGGCCGATGAAGGAAGCCATGGCTACCGCCTTGGCCAATGGTGAAAACTTCTCCCACTTCGGCCCCGAAGCAAACCTGTTTGAGAAGCTCGAGGAGCTGTTCAAGGCCTACGGCGAAACCGGCAGTGGCCAGAAGCGCTACTACCTGCACTCCGTTGAAGAGGCCGCCGAGCACAACGCCCGGCTTGGCACCAACCTGGATCCCGGCCAGTTCACTCCCTGGGAAGCCATCCCCAACGGCACCGACCTGCTTTTCTACGAAGGTCTGCACGGTGGCGTCAAGGGCGAGGGTTACGACGTAGCCGGATTGGCTGATCTACTCGTTGGCGTGGTGCCGGTCGTGAACTTGGAGTGGATCCAGAAGATCGCTCGTGACAACAAGGAGCGCGGCTATCCGGCCGAGGCCACAGTGGACACGATCCTGCGCCGCATGCCGGATTACATCAACCACATCTGCCCCCAGTTCAGCCTCACCGATATCAACTTCCAGCGGGTTTCCACGGTGGACACCTCCAACCCCTTCATGATCCGGGAGATCCCCACGCCGGATGAATCCTTCGTGATCATCCACTTCCGCAAGGGGGCCCGCGAAAAGTGGGGCATCGACTTTGCCTACCTACTCGACATGATCCACGACTCGTTCATGTCGAGCCCCACCTCGATCGTGGTAGATGGCGGCAAAATGGGCTTCGCCATGGAGCTGATCCTTACGCCGATCATCCATCGCATGATCGAAGAGAAGAAGAAGCTGTCCTGATTGCAATGGCAACCCCTATTCTGGGGTTGCCATTGGTTTTGGTGAGGCCGATCTCCTTCGCCACACCCACGAAGAATCCTTCCCCGTCGTTTTTGATTCCGGGGGCTGCCAAAACCAAGGCCGCAAAATCATTGCGTCTCGACCAGATCAACAGCAGCCTGGTGATTCAGGCTGCTCGCCGCATTTTGTTTCAGTCTTTGGAGCTCGGCAACGCCGGCCACGAACCCTCCGGCGTGGTTCTCAATGGCAAGCAAATATTGCAGGGCAGGATTGTTTTCGACCAGCCGGTGCTGCTGCCCGATGAGCAATTTGTGCCCATTGATTTGATCCGTGGCGGCCTGGCACGGAGCGGTGCAGCCAGGCTGCGTCTACCCCGCAAACCGTCCTCTCCCCCTCTCGCCTGAGGCCCGTTTGAGCGCCCTTGCTCCGCTGCTTGCCAGCTCCCCAGCCGTGCCCGTTGTGGTGGCGCTACTTGGTGCCTGCGTAGGCAGCTTTCTCAATGTGGTGGCCTGGCGCCTGCCTCGGGAGGAATCGATCGTGCTGCCACCCAGCCACTGCCCCCGTTGCGGCAGCCGGCTGCGCTGGTTTGAGAATGTGCCCCTACTGGGCTGGTTGCTGTTGCGGGGACGCTGTGGCCACTGCGGTGCTCCGATCTCCTGCCGCTACCCCCTGGTGGAGCTGCTTAGCGCCGGGCTCTGGGTAGCGGCCCTGCTGGCCCAGCCGAGCGCCATGGGCAGCCAGCCCCAGCCCTGGCTGCTGGTAGCCGCAGGCTGGCTGCTGTTGAGCTGGCTGCTGCCTCTGGTGTTGATCGATCTCGATCGCCTCTGGTTGCCCGAACCCCTGTGCCGAATTGGCCTGTTACTAGGCCTGGCGGTGACAGCAGTGATCGGCTTCCAGCAAGGTGACGAAATCGGCCGAGAGCTGCTGTTTCACCATCTGGTGGCCGCTGGAGTTGGCCTGGTTGGCTTTGAAACGGTCAGTGCCTTGGCCCACAAGGCAATCGGCCGTCCAGCCCTGGGCCTGGGAGACGCCAAACTAGCTGCCCTGCTGGGGGCTTGGCTTGGTCTCACCGGGCTTGGCATCACCGTGATCCTGGCCGTGTTTGCTGGGGCGGTGCTGGGCAGCATCGGCCGGCTCAGCGGCCTGCTGGGCAAGCACCAGCCCTTTCCCTTTGGCCCCTTCCTTGCAGCTGGAGGAGCCGCCGTGTGGCTACTCGGCAACGACCTATGGCTGACCGTGCTGGGGCTGGTGTGGTGAAGCGCCTTAAATAGGTTGAGCTGTTGGTAAACGCCGCATGTCGCTGTTCGACTGGTTTGCGGATCGCCAGAAAAATGCCCCAACCGTGCGGGTCACCCAGGAGCCGGAGGAGGGCGATGGGCTCTGGAGCAAGTGCCCGGAATGCAGTTTGGTGGTGTATCGCAAAGACCTGGTGGCTAACGCCAGCGTTTGCAAGGGATGTGGCCACCACAACCGCATCGACAGCCCTGAGCGCATCGCCCTGATCGCCGACCCGGGCAGCTTCGAGCCCATGGATACCGGGCTCTCGCCCACCGACCCCCTCGCCTTCAAGGACCGGCGTAGCTACGCCGATCGCATCCGCGATAGCCAGCAGAGCACGGGCCTGCGCGACGCCGTGGTTACCGGTATCTGCCGCACCAGTGGCTTACCCCTGGCCCTCGGAGTGATGGATTTCCGCTTCATGGGCGGGTCGATGGGTTCGGTGGTGGGAGAGAAGCTCACCCGCCTGATCGAAACCGCCACCGCCCGGCGCATACCGGTGCTGATTGTCTGCGCCTCCGGTGGTGCCCGCATGCAGGAGGGGATGTTGAGCTTGATGCAGATGGCCAAGATCTCCGGCGCCCTGGAGCGGCACCGCCAGGCAGAGCTGCTTTACCTGCCCCTGCTCACCTACCCCACCACAGGGGGTGTAACTGCCAGCTTCGCCATGTTGGGCGACTTAATCCTGGCCGAGCCCAAGGCCCTGATCGGCTTCGCCGGCCGCCGGGTGATCGAGCAGACCCTGCGCGAAAAGCTGCCCGAGGGCTTCCAAACCGCCGAATACCTGCGCGACCACGGCTTCGTTGACGCGATCGTGGATCGCACTGAATTCAAGGCAACCCTGGCCAGCCTGCTCACCATGCACGGCTGCCGTGAAGCGGTGGCGGCATGAGCGGCCTGCGCCGGGCAGCCCACTCCCTGCTGCTGATGTTGCTGGTCGTGGGGATCCTGGCCGCCACGCCTGGAAGGGCCCTGGCTGGCCCGGTCGACTGGCATGAGGTGGCCAGCACCAGCGAGGGACGCCAATGGTGGGACGGTGGCAGCCTGCGCACCAGCCGCGGCGGCAATATTTCGGTGCTGACACGCTTCCAAAAACCTGTCAGCGAGGAGCAACCCAGGCCCCTCGCCGATCTCTACGTGATGGAAATCGACTGCGGCCAGGAGCTGTTCCGCGACACATCTATCAACGGCCTACCCCAGTTCCGAGCTGAATGGCAGCCGGCATCGGGAGACAACCTGATCAGCAGCGTGATCGGCGAAGTTTGTGCCACCGCAGCCGAGGGCCTCTCATGAGCGCTCCCCCGCTGAAGGTCGCCATTGCTGGCCTGGGCTTTGGCGAGGCCGTGCACCTACCGGCATTGCGCGCCTGCCCCGGCACCGAGCCGGTGGCCCTCTGGCACCCGCGCCCCGAGCGACTGGAAGCCGCCTGCCGCAGCGCCGAACTGCCTGGCCACAGCGACTTCGATGGGCTGCTGGCCAATCCGGCCGTCGAGGCGATCGTGATCGCCACCCCGCCGGGGCCGCGTTTTGATCTAGCCAGGCGCGCCCTGGAAGCGGGCAAGCACCTGCTGCTGGAGAAGCC